>CALCCW010000143.1:0-24979 GCA_937900185.1 uncultured candidate division Zixibacteria bacterium
CGGCATACGAGATATATCAGTGTGACTGGAGTTCAGACGTGTGCTCTTCCGATCTTGTTGTCAACAAAAGCGGTAATACACATATTCGAAGTGGTAAAACAGGCTATGTTGCGGCATCACACGGAATGACACTGCTTGAAAAACCGAAAATAATGTCTCGTTCTGAAGGCGGAGTTCACATTTACGGTAACCCTCACATGAACTCAAGTCCGATTATGATGAGAATTGCTGCACGTAATATTGCAACCGGACTGATAAAAAACGATCCCGAAGGAAAGTCTTATTATAAGGAAAACTTACAGACACTTATTAATGAGTTTGACACTGATCTCTTTGGAGAAAAATTAGTTCAACTTTTAGGTGGAGAAACACTTTGTAAGCTCACTGAAAAAGGAACTCTTATTTCATTTCTTAAAAAAAACAAATACGGAGATACACAATTAATTGATTACCTTGGCGGCTGGTTGAAAAAGATGATGCCTCTCCGAGGTAAACAAATAGTTACCTATCACAAGAACTGGGTTTATTTCGAGCGTATTTTCGGACTTGAGGAAGCCGGCACTGTAGAGCCAAAACCGGGAATTCCACCATCAGCACAACATGTCAACGAACTCGTTGCTAAAATGCGCAGTGAAAAAATCCATCTTATTCTGGCAGCAAATTATTTTGATGAACAGAAAATTCGTGCGGTCGCCGAACGAACAAATGCAGAACCGGTAATAGTTCCGCTCTACGTTGGCGGCAGCAAAAACGCCGACACTTACTTTCAGATGGTTAACCTCTGGATAAATAAGCTGTTGAATGCAGCGGAGAAAAAAGGTATGCTGACCTCAAACATTTCACCCGGGAGGTCTGAATGAATGAATTTTGGAGTTTCTTCTCTGTACAGATTGCTCTGATTGCAGTAGTTCTAATTCTCCATACATATATGGGGCTTCATGTAATTCGACGAACTATTATCTTTTGTGATCTTGCGTTAGCACAGCTTGCTGCATTAGGAGCATTGGTAGGTATCGCTATTGGTGTTCAGTATGCCACAAGCGGTTCGTATATAATGTCTACACTTGCAGTTCTGATAGGCTCCTATCTTTTGGTGGCAATAAATCCTAAATCGATGCATATTCCGCGTGAGGCTGTCATTGGAATTATTTTTTCTCTTGCACTTGTTGCCACTCTTCTTCTCAGTGACAAACTCAGTGCCGGAGATGCCTATGTGACAAAAACACTGGCAGGGTCTATGCTTTGGACAAGTTGGTCACTTGTTGCTATAACCACAGCTGTATACATAGTACTTCTGCTTTTTCATTATAAATTCAGGGATAAATTTATTGCTCTTACAGAGAATCCTGAATCACTAAGACATAGAAAACTATGGGATTTTTTCTTCTTTGCAACTCAGGGCATCATTGCTGTTTTGATTGTACCAATTGCAGGGGTATTGTTGGCTTACTCATTTTTGATGATTCCGGCAGCTATTGCCGCCATGTTTTCCAAAGGATGGCTTCATTCTGTTGTTCTCGGATGGAGTATTGGATTTGTCGCATGTGTTATCGGATTGATATTTTCTTACAACGCAAATTTACCCTACGGACCAACTCTTGTTCTTGCATTAGGTATATGTTTCTTGGGAGCTATCTTGATTAAAGTAATAAAACAAGTACCGGTTCAAAACCGTATAAAAGGAGAATCATAATGGATATAATATCCCTTTTGGGACTGCCTTTTATCGTTGCTTTGGAAATGATGATTATTTTAGGATATGTTGGTATTCATGTTCTCAAACGTGAGATTATTTTTATCGATATTTCTATGGCACAAGTTGCTGCGGTGGGTGCCATAGCTGCACATCTTGCTTTTGAAGCACATAGTGATTCGCTGACAGGATATGTATGTGCCTTTGGGGCAACTCTTATTGTCGCAGGTTTTTATTCAATCGTGCGAAGGTGGGATATAGGAATTCCGCTTGAGGCTGTTATTGGTGTTACTTATGCCATTGCTGCTGCTCTTGCACTTTTTCTGGTAGGGGTTTCACCGGGCGGACATGTTCATATCCATCAAATGCTTGCCGGCAGTATTCTATGGGCAACACCTAAGGATGTTCTCTTGTGCGGAGTAGTTTTCGCTTTAGCAGGACTATGTTTTTATATTTTCAGAAAACCGTTTGCTCAAATATCAGATAACTATGAGGGAGCTGTCCGACAAGGGATGAAAACTGCTATGTGGGATTTCATCTTCTACGCTTTAGTCGGTATTATTATTACAATTGCTGTCCGAATTGCCGGAGTTATTGTCGTCTTTACATTTCTCATAAT
This sequence comes from uncultured candidate division Zixibacteria bacterium, assembly GCA_937900185.1. Taxonomy (GTDB): domain Bacteria; phylum Zixibacteria; class MSB-5A5; order GN15; family FEB-12; genus QQUK01. Next base: position 2,313 of record CALCCW010000143.1, read on the forward strand.
ACCTGCTACGCTTTCTGCTGTCTTTTCAGATAGCTGGAATAAACGGTTGATAATAACATGGATTACCGGTGCTGCTGCAACCGGAATAGGTTTGCTTTTTGCCGATGCATTTGATTTTTCAGTCGGACCTTCCATTGCTTTTTTCCTTGGTGTTGCTTTAGTCTTTGCCGCATCCCTACGTCAAATGCGACTTACCAAAACTGTAACTGCTGTTAGTTCCTTAATCGCCGCTCTGGTTCTCTTTATCTGGTTCCTGTCATTATCAGGATATTCAAACTCAATAGCAGAGAATCTCAATGTTATTCATGACTGTACACCCATTCAAGTAGTTCAAAGTGAAGCGGAAGTCAAAAAAGAAGAAATTGTCGATCTAAACCAGATTGCACTAATTAATGATACAGCTAAATTAGTACGGGTTTTCAACAACTCGGATGATATGGAAATTCGTACAACAGTTATTTCTCGTCTTTTGGAAATCAATCAAAACGAAGGGATACAGCTTGCACTTGAGTTTCTAAAAACAGATCCTCCGCTTCTTTTTCGACAGGGAATTGTAAATAAATTGAAAAAAGAATCCTCGAAAATAACCGATTACAACATTGAAGAATCTTTCAATTCAACTAATAACCAACGGGTAATTAAAATGTTATTTAAGAAATAAATCAAAATTAACACACAATAGTTATTTGAGATTATTAAAAACAGAATGGGGTATACTCCGATGATAGGACTTATACCCCATTAGTCATAGGTTTCTTCAAACTATCTTCTTTGTTCAGATTACCAACTGCATCAAATGCTCAATATAATTCTGATAAAAACTTATATTGCCAAAGATAATACTGATTCTTACTGATTTGATATTTTGTACAAACTTCTGATACCGACATCTCCGAGAGACCTTCTACGACAACCTTGGCTTTGGTTTTACTGTCCCATTTATTGTGTAATCTTTTTTCAGCAGCACTGACAAACCAGATGGCGATCACTAGTGTTATATTTGCTCTTTACATCATACTTGTACGCATATTCATATCAAGGTGCATTATCCAGAGTGAGATAAAAGAAAACAGTACCATAGCAATTAATAAAGGTAGTTGAGCAGCAAAAGATTTTCCCCCTGTACCGAACATCTGCTCACCTGCATTTGCCGCAATTTTGATTCCGATTATATGACCTATAAGCACTAAGATAACTTGGATTATCCAAACTGATGTATCTCCTAAAAGCATCGGATATGTTTTCCCTACTGTTCCGAATAAATTCCATCCAAATCCAAACGGGTCGGACAACAACGGAATAATCATCTGTCCTTCCATCGCAACATGCATACCATTATGAGCAAGATGATAGAACAAAGCAATTGGTATCAAACTATATGAAAAACGAACGAATATTTCTTTAGTTGTCATTCCATTATTTGCAATTATTTTGGAAATTTTACATAACAGCAGATAAAGTAAAAACGGAATTAACAAAATCCCTGCCATACCAACAGTAAATGAAAACAAAGGACCTAATCCAAAGAAACTATTCAGGGTTGAAATAATAGAATCTCCTCCATTTGTTAAATCTTCCCATACCGGTGTCATCGATAAGCCATGAAACGATGTAAGTGCTAACAAAATCACCGCCAAAACGGCTTCATCTAAACGAGGTTTACGATAATCTAAAATATCTGAAGCAAATGGTCTAATGTTTAAAGCTACATTATCCTCAGGACAGGATTTAAAACATTCAGTACACATAATACAATAAGTATTTTCATTAAGACCGGTAAGATTTAATCCGGTTGGACAGGGATATCCATTACTGTTACCATTATAACAATCTTTTGATTGGCAGCTTAAACAGACATCGTGATTTTTGGAGCGAATTTCAATCGGAGATACATTGGCATATAATCCTGAAATTCTACCAACTAAACATCCGTATCGACAAAATGATTTTTTTTCAAATATTAGAATAGGAATTACGACCAACAGGGTCATAGCTAATCCCATAATTGCAGTTGCCAAGGGGTCAGAGGTAACTTTGTAACCTAATTCAAGCCATGTTAAAATAATAAAAAGTCCAATAGCTAAAGTAATATTTCTTGCATACTTAGGCCATTTAAGATTTAATGATAACGGTTCTTTATTCACATTCCAAAATCGTAATCGACTCACTAAGGATGCAATAAAATCCCATGGACATACAAAACACCATATTTTTCCAAAAAAAAGTATCGCAAAAATAAGTCCCCCCCACCAAATTGTCCAAGTTAGTACCGGAGCAATATTTATTTGCGAACTCCCAAATAAACCGGCATAAAGAATTACTAAAAATAATAGGAAAATCGGAAATTGAAATAAAAATTGTAACCACCTGCGTTTTAATATCCATCCGATAAATGATATTTTGGCTAAATCAAACCTAAACATCAATCGTCTGTTATTTTTTTTAAAAAAAAGAAGGAATGATACAAATAAAATTAAACCAATTCCGGTAAAAAACATCCAGTCCGGATTTCCGGGCATTAAATGGAGACCATTTTCTACTTTACAACAATTCATCTATTAATTCTATTCATTTTTTGTTTTTTTCGTATAATACCAATAATTGCTGCAAAAAATATAATTATCGTTACTGATACTAAAAGATAGAGCCAAACATTATTTCTATTACCTACATTCAATTCAAATAAGACATTATGTGTTCCTGAGGAATCAGCAAAAGTCACCCTAATAAAATATACACCCTCTTCTTCATAGACCCATCCTACTTTATAAATATTTGTTTGATTCCTATATGCCGTGAAAGGATGAGAGTCATTTGGGTCTTCATGTTTGCCGAAGACTAAAAATTCAACCGGTTCCATATATGGCTTGTCAGTAATAGTATCTCTCACGTACACCGCTAAATCAAATGCTGTTTGTCCCGGGATTTTATAATATGTAAAAGTAACCTCGTACTGTGACACATTTTTTGTTAATTCATAAATAGGTGTTTCCGGATAATTATCACGATAGCTGTAATGCGGAATACCTCTGATGTGATGACTTTCAGCTATTGAAAACGATAGTAAAAGCAGTAGTATTATAAATATAATATTATTTTTCATATCAAACCTTAAACCTAATGACATTTTCAAGAGCATTTCTATTATTATTTTTACAGGCATCAATACATAAGGAACAATTATCACATTCAGGTGGAAAAACACCTTCTGACGGGTTTAATTTATATGGACATGCAGAATTACAGACACCACAAGAATCACATTGAGAATTAATTTTTTTTATTCGCCATATTCTCCATTTACCCAACAAAGAAAACAAAGCTCCCCCCGGACATAAACGTCTACAAAAAAGGTGAGGTGAAAAAATAACTTCCCCTAACCATAAAAAAATGATAAATATCAAACCGGAAGTAATTAATCCGGAAAGAATCAAGTGATAAACGGCTTCAGTAAATATGCGGGGTGGATACAAAAGTGTTGTTATTGGAATTGATATAATTGCTCCCATTAGAAGTGATATTATCAAAAAGAATAATGGAGTTTTTGGAGGCAAGTCAAAACGAAAATATTCAATACCAAATCTTTTTAAGAAAGTTGTTAAACCTTTGCCTAATTCGGCAAACAAAGAATATGGACATATCCACGAACAGAAAAACCTGCCAAACAGCAACACAAAAATAAGAGGAATGAGAATTGACAAAAATAAAGTATAATTAAAATCAAATGATGTTACAGATGAAACAACAAAAGATAATGGGTCTGATAATGATAAACCAAAAAATCTAAAACTCCATAAACCGCCCTCAAAATCTCCTTGAAAGAGCATCGGTTTATTATCATCTCCAAAGACATAGTCATACATAGATAAAACTGAAGAATCTTTAATCTCAATATCAGAACCAATTTGTCCCGCTTTTTTTTCATATAAATTATAATACACTATAGCCACCATGAGAAACAATACAAGACAGCGCATGAAAATTCTATATTTTCTCATTCTGAACCTGTTCATCTTCCTTAGTATGCACAACTCTTATTGCTTGAGGATAATGAATACATGCTTGTTCGCAAAGACCACACCCGACGCACTTATCCGTTACCACCGGTTGTTCCCAAGTGTCACCCCAGATAGCAATACTTGTGTATGGGCAGGCAAAGACACAAACTCCGCATACAAATCCATTAAATGAATTACAAATATTTTTATCTACAACAGCTTTACCGATTTTTACTTCTTTTAAAATTTCGTCAGAATCATCTGCTATCGGTACCAATGCACCGCTCGGGCAAGTGTTGTTGCATTTCATACAGAGAATACACCCCTTTTGACGAGGGACAAAATAAGGTGTTCCTGACATCACCGGATCAAGAGTATCAAAATATTTTATAGTTTCGTTTGGGCAGACCTGTCCGCAACGACGGCATCGTATGCATTTTGCTAAAAACTCCGATTCAGCTATTGCCCCCGGCGGTCTAAACGGCAATGATTTCTTTTTTGCAAGCAGCTTAGTAAAACTAAACCAGCTTCCCCCGACAAGAACCGTAGTTGGGATAAGTGAAACTGCTAATGTTTTTATAAATTCTCTTTTATTCAATGTACCTAAAAAGAACTGTCTTGCTTTTATACCCGACAGTTCTTTATTCTCTCAAAATATAAGGTGTTCTAATTTATATTTTCTCTATACGGGCAGCTAATTTCTTAAAGTCGACCTGTCCTGAAACAGGGTCATAGGCACGATGTGATGTTGCATTGACCAGCCATTTATTATATTTTGGATCGGCGGAGTCAGCAACAGATAAATTCCATGGCGAAAATAAATACCCTCTTGGTACTTCGTTCCGAGATGGTTTTATTTTGGATCGAATTCCACCAATAGAAACTCTTGCCTCATAATGTCCACGGCTGGTAAAAATACGAATTTTATCACCGTCGTTTAGTCCATTGACCTCGGCATCTTTCGGATGCATCTCAACATACTGTTCAGGTACCAGTCTTCTGGTGGTAGCACCACGAATTGTTTTTGCGGTATGAAAATGTTCATAGACAATTCCCAAACCTAACCAAAATGGATATTTACCTTTTGGAATTGATTTCCAATGGGTTTTCAAATACTTAGCATTCGGCATTTCAGGGGTTAGTGCCATATCACGTGCTTTTATTAAAATATCTTCGTGATCAGAGGCATAGAACCCGGGAACAGTACCAATTTTCTGAAGTTCTTTAGTAACAGATTTACGTTGTGAATAGTCCTGACGGCATACTTTGAAATGCATCTTACCGTCAGTATGACGGAAAGCACCATAAGGTTTATCAGCCCATCCTTCTTGTCCCATATATCTGCGAGGTGTGCCGCCTGCCTTGGCAGATTCATAGGTAGGAGCAGGCCACTGAATACCTCTTAGTCTGCGAAGTTGGTCATAGAGTCCAATACCGTCGCGGTCTCGTACGGCAAGCATACCGGTTAAATCGGAATCAGTACCTTCGGAACCTCTTACGATTTCTTCAAACACTTCTTCGGCATCATAAAATTCAGGTCCCTCAGGATGAAATTTCTTTTTCTTATAAGGAAATATTTTATCTCCGTCCAAACCTAAAAGCTTTGCCATTAATTTACCTTTATCAATAGCCATATCCAAATCAGGTATACAATTTTCAAGACCCGGAGCTCCTTTACCTACACCGTCAACAACATTAAAACGTCTTTCAGATGAAATATATGTACCGCCTTGCCATTCACCCCACGTAAGAGCAGGGAAAATAACATCGGCATATAAATTATTTGGAGCATGGCGATAAATATCCTGCACTACCACAAACATTTTCTTAAGTGCCGGACGAACAAGATTATTTAAATCAGGCTGATGTATATGAGTAGTATACATATAGAACATAGCTTTGACATCACCTTTTAAAGCACGTTCAAACATACCAACCATCATACCTTTATTTTTTTCTTTATTGGTTAAATCAAGACGATTCTCAGGGAGAGACCAAATTTTATTCATCCATTTACGATGTTTATCATTTTTCAAAGCAATATTAAACGGCAGTCTTCCGGTAAGTCCCCCCATCAAACGCTCACCCATCGCATTCGGTTGTCCTGTCATGGAAAAAGGTCCGGCACCAACACGACCTATGTTGCCGGTTAATGCGTGCAGATTAATAATTGAAATAACATTGTGCTGTCCATGGATATGTTGGTTGTATCCAATACCCCAAAATGTAACGACACCGCCTTTTCCTCTTTTTTTCCCTTTTACAGATGCTTTTGCCCAATCGGCAGCTATCTTTCTAATTGTTTGAGGATCTATCTGCGAGCGGTCTTGTACTTGCTCGGGAGAATATTCTTCCTTCATTACTTTAATATACTCTTCCCAACCCTTTGTATCAGTTTTTAAAAATTCATAATCAATTGCTTCGGGATGATCTTTTATTATAACATGTGCAATTGCATTTAAGATAGAAATATCACCATTGATAGACTGCAGATGATATGAATTGCGAGGATTGATAGATTCAAACGCCTGCACAGTTCCAGTTCGGCGAGGGTCAGAAATAACTGTAGGAATATTATTTTTCTTTTTATGCTCTGCAATTCTCCAGAATACAATTGTATGAGACGCTCTGGCGTTGTGACCCCAGTGTGTAATCATATCTGATTCTTCAATGTCATCATACGATAAAGGCGGTGTATCTGAACCGAGAGTTTTAAAATAGCCTGTCACTGCCGAAGTCATGCACATACGAGCGTTTGCTTCAATAGAATTTGATGTAAAAACACCTTTCATCAATTTATTTTCAATCCATTGAGCTTCAGCTGTCAGTTGTCCCGAGCCATACAAACCGATGGAATTACCTCCGTAAGCATCGTAGATAGCTTTCATTTTATCCCCGACAAGTTTTTCAGCTTCTTCATAGGAAACTTCTTCAAACAAGTCATCATCAAACGAGCCTTTGGTTTGTGATTCATACCCTTTGAGAGGGTCTGACATATCTTTTCTAACCAATACTTTTTCTAAGCGGTCAACATAGGTTGGTTCATCGGCATTTAACCCTTTAATACACTGCACCCCTTTGTTGGTAGGATGTTGTTTGTCGGGAACAACTCCTAAAATACGTCCGTCTTTTGCTGCTTTAATAACTGTTCCGCAACCGACACCACAATACGGACATTGTGCGAGTATACTTTGTGCTACCGGTGAAACCCCGCCGGAAGTCTCAGCTAAAATACTTTCAGGTGAAAAGATTGCTGAACTCAACCCCAAAGCCGCAGCCCCTGCTACAGAACCTTTTAAAAAATTCCGTCTATCTATAGAACCTTTATTTCCCATGAGAATGTTACTCCTTTCCCATCTTTATATATGAGATAATATCATTTATTTCTTTTGAACTTAATTCTGTTAATCCGGCATTACCACGAATCATTGACTGCATTGCAGTTTGATGTCTACCCAAGGACATCGTTGCTTGTAAATATCCAACCGGGGCAGCTTTTACAAAAGCCGATCTCATCAAATCAGGAGCAAAAGAACCCTTTTGATGACACTGTATACATTGACCTTCATATAAAACTTTACCATTTTGCGGAGTACCTACCACATATTTTTTTCCCACTTCAGATTTATCTTTATTACGTAAAAAATAAACAATATTCATGGCGGTGTTGCCATCAATCTCTACAATACCACCTCTCCCGAATTTTTTCATTTCAGTACCGTCACGACCTGACATCATCATGGCAGCAATAAATCCATCGGAGACCGATTGTAAGAATCCTTTTTTACCTATACCGGGACCATTACCTCCACCACCGCCAATACCATGACATTGAGAACACATTTCATTAAAATAAATCCGACCGTTATCAACATCACCCGGAATAGTACTAATCCCATTTAAGTGTGGTGATTTTTTTTCAAGTGTTCTTATATAACTTACAATATCGTTTAATTCTTTTTTTGATAAGTCAGATGTACCGTTCTGCCCATGAAGATTACCTTTCATCTGTGAACCCGAACGACCATAAGCAGCCATATTCCAAATATATTCATCAGATGCATTCGTTAGAAAATCTTTATTGCCAATAGCAGGTCCGTTAAGACCAACCCCTTTCTTCCCATGACATTGAGCACAAGTTCGTTCAAAAAGGTGTTTCCCATTAAATTCTGAACCGATAATTTTTTTCTTACCGGTTCCAATTGTTGTACCTTTAAACCCGTCTCTCAAGTATGCCATAATATCACCGAGAGCATTTTTGTCAAGATGGTTAAAAGAAGGCATGGCAGTATTTCGTCTGCCTTTTACAATCGTATTATACATAAATTTATTATCAGCAAGTGTAAGAAACTCTTTTGAATATAATGATGGTCCTATGCCGCCCTCTTTATTATCTCCATGACAAGCGGCACAATTCTCGTAGAATAACCTTTTGCCCCTAAGTGAAGAACCTTTATTGACAGCATTTACGAAAGAGGTATAAGTAATTTTTTTCGCTCGCCAAGAATCAATATAAACTATCAAATCAGCAAGTTCTTGTTTTGATAAGAAATTCCATGCCGGCATTGCTGTTCCGGCTCTGCCGTGGACAATAGTTTCATAATATTTCTCATTGTCAAACAATGAAAGTAATTGAGGAGAACGAAGAGTTGGACCAATTAAATCTGTTTCATACTCACCATCTATGCCATGACAACCGGCACAGTTTGCATTGAATGTAATACGTCCGTATTTGGCTATACCTTCAACAGATTTAATTTCTTTATATAGTTTAGGTTCATTCTTTAAACTTAAAACATAATCAGCGATTTTAGAGATGTCATCCTTTGCCAGTCCTCCTCCGCTTCCCCACGCCGGCATAACCGAGGAACCTGAGCCTTCAATGATAGCAGATAAAAAATCATTATCCACAATAGCTAAAAACTGCGGATTCCCTAAAGCAGGACCAAGTTTTCCTATTTCAGCAAGGTTTGTTCCTTTACCGTTTTTGCCATGACAAGCAGAACAATATCTTAAATATAGGTCTTTCCCGTTTTCTTCTATCACACCCGAGGCAGCAATCATGCCTTCGGGAACTGCATATTCTTGCAATGATTTTATATATACTGTTAAATCTTTTGCTTCTTCTTTCGATAATCCAAAATCAATCATTTGAGAAGAATCGGGTTGAATTTTTGGTTGATATACAGCCTCAAAAATATAGGCAAGGTTTACATTTCCGTTAAATTCTTCAATTAAATGTTCATTATCACTGTGTGGACGTTTGGCACTAAACGATTCTTGTCCGATAGTTGTTAACTCAGGACCTAAGGCTCCACCTTTTCCTTGAATTGTATGACATCCTTGACAGCCATTTTCAATAAACAGTCGTTTTCCTCTTTGATATGCTCCCGATAACTTAGGCATATCAGAACGGTGACATCTGGCACAGTTTGCTTCAAGATACGGAGATAAGAGTATCGGTTCTTCCCAATAATATTCTTCAGAAGAGGCTAAAGCACTTTCAAACGTTATAGCTCTACCTTGTCCGTCATGACATATTGTACATCCAAATTTATTCGGATCGTGACTATCAAGATATGAACCGGGGTGTACTCTTAAAGGATTAGCTAAATTTTTTGTTTTAGGATCAGAAATCCCAACATGACAAATCACACAACGATCAATTTTATCAAACCAAGGCAAAACCAATTGTCTATAATCTACATCAAAGTCAACTCCATCTTTCTCAACAAATTCGGCATACTGGTTTTGATAAGACCGCCAATCAGTAGTGAGATATTCTTTTACCGCACCATAGATAAGAAAAACTATAACAATTATACTGGAATAAAACATTATCTTCTTCATAATTTTCCTCTAATGTGTCGGCCAAAGGGACGGCCACCAGTAAAAATTCCAGTTCGGTCCGCGATGTTGATAAGCAAAATAGGTCAATATGATAAATCCGATTAAAAAACAGGTAAAGATAGACATTGCCCCTAAGCGAGTTGAACCGGTTTTCTTTAATATTCTAAGTGACCACCATACAAAAAGAGAAGTTATCACAGTTCCCGGATTCAGTATCACAATAAACATTTGTGGAATCTGAGGATACCAGTTTCTCAACCATCCAAAATTGACTGTAAATATAAGAGTTGCTAAAATAACTATTGAGGAAAAGATTACTGTACTTTTGAAAACGGTTTTTTCATCTTTATCGGGAAACCAAATCCCCGATTGGTTACGAGTTCTATCTAAAAACGGAATAAGCATTAAACCAAGAACTGCCAAACCGGGAATAGCAACTCCACCCATAAAAGCTGAATAAGATACTAACTCCTGAAGTCCTAAAAAATACCATGGTGCTTTTGCAGGATTTTCAGGTACAGCAGGATTTGCTGCTTCTTTAAGCGGAGCATCACTTACATACGACAGAACTATTAGAATTGCTAACACCAAAATAAAGATTGCCATTTCATAATTAAATAAATGAGGCCATGATTGAACTGTCTGATTAGGAGAATTCTTGACATTGTTGCTGTCACCTTTCACTAAACACATCAACCCATATGTTTTATTTTTTGTAGGAAAAGCCATCTCTGCCGCAACATCAATTGGAGTTCCAACTAACATATCATCAGTAATTTTTGAAGGTCTCGACATACCCCCATCTTTTCTAATCCGCCAAAAATGGACACCTAAAAACGTAATAAGAACAAGAGGTAGAAAAATACAGTGTAAGAAATAAAAACGTACTAACGCCTCCTCTCCAACAACATCAGATCCAAGGAGCAGCCGCATTTGCGTACCCCCTATATCAATATATTTTGTTATGCCTAAAGCATCAGTTATTTCAACCGGTGAACCTGCAATTTGAGCACCAATTGTTGTTGCCCAGTATGCCAGTTGGTCCCAGGGAAGAAGATACCCTGTAAAAGATAAACCAAGTGTAACAGCAAAGAGAATCATGCCGACCACCCAATTAAATTGTCGAGGGTGACGATAAGAGCCGGTCATAAAAACTCGAACCATATGTAGAAAAACCCCTAACACCATTAAGTGAGCTCCCCACCGATGGATATTACGAATCAATCTGCCGCCCGGAACAGCAAAATGAATATCTTTAACCGAATTGTATGCTTGAGCAAGGGATGGTTTATAATATATCATCAGAAGAACTCCGGTTATCACAAGTATCACAAACGCAGCAGCTGATGCAATGCCTAAACCTACTGTAAAAGTCTTTTTAAAATTATACCTGTGAGTACGTACCGAATGAATATGTAAGAATAAATTTGAAAAGACTGTTTGCGATGCTGCCCGATTAGAAGATGGAGGTCCATGACGAACCGCGGCATCTTTAAAAGACTGCGGCAGGTGCTTCAAATTTGTTAGAAATATTTCTATCCCTGACGGTTTTTTATTGTTTTCATCACTATTAGACATAGAACTGTTCCTTCACCCCTAATTTAACAGTTTTATCTAAGTTTAAAGAAAGCTGTCCTGATGGTAATTTTTCAATTTTAAACCATTTAAGAGCTTTAGGTGCCGGTCCTCGAACGACCTGACCTTGTGCATTAAATTTGGAACCGTGGCAGGGACAATCAAACCCTTTCCCTGTCCATTTAGTTACACAACCGAGATGGGTACAAATTGTTGAGATAGCAAAAAGCCCATCATTATCAACAAAAAGAACAACTCGCTCTTTTTCAAAAAGTTTTGTAGTTCCGGTTGGATAATCTTCCGGCATACCTAATTTTATTTTTTTTGATTCTTGAGGAAGCAGAGTTGGCATAGTAAACTTCAGTAACGAACCACCCCAAACAGCCAATGACCCCCAAAATGTTGCCGGAGCAAATTTTGAAATAAAATTACGCCGTGATTTTTTTTTCTCTTCCATAGTTTTCACCTATCTCACAAAAAGTTACTCTTTCCATTGTTATAGCACCTACCGGACAACGATCAGCACAACAAGCACAACGAATACATTTCGTTTCATCTTTAATAATAGCCGAATCATTTGCTGAAAATCCTGATGCTGATAAATCAAAATTATTATTTATCGCTAATTCTTTAACCGATACTAATTGCAGACATAGTTCAGGGCATACATCGGCACAACCACCACATAAAACACAAACATCCCCATTAAAAATTGTATTCACACCACAATCAAGACACCGTGCTGCTTCTGCAATAACATCTAATTCAGTATATCCCAATTCAACCGGAGGTCTTTTTTGCTTGAGTCGTTCTTCAACTTCCAAAGCAGGTATTTCTTGTCTGTGAATTTCTTCATATTGTGCTTCTCTGGCATAATTATCTAAAATGGTATGATCTATTTCAAACTTTGGAGATATTGCAAGCCCAACAATTTGTTTTGCAATTGTCTGTGCCACTTTTTTACCGTCAGCAACAGCATCAATAACAAGCTTTGTACCATAGGCACAGTCACCTGCAAAAAAGATATTCGGTACATCTGTTGAACCATCCTTATTTACTGTAACTAAACCATAATCATTAAATGAGAGCCTGTCGCGTTTTGGATCAATAAAAGAAAGATCTATTTGTTGACCTATTGCTAACATAATATTATCGCATTCAATTGTAATAATATCATTTTCGTCAAATACCGGGGCAAATTTACCTTCGTCATTAAAAACAGAAAGGCATCTTTTAAATTTTATTCCTGATATTTTATCATTTTCAAAAAGAATTTCCTGAGGACCAATTGAGTTTATTCGAATGATTCCTTCTTCTTCCCCTTCAACAATTTCTGTTTCATCAGCCATCATCTCATCAAACGATTCCAAACAACAAAGAAACACTTCTCGAACGCCTTCAATACGTTTTGCTTGTCTGGATATATCAAACTGTCCATACCGTAATGCTGACCGTCCAATATCATAAGCAACTGAACCGCCTCCTATTACGACAATTTTTTCACCCAAAGGAGTGTCATTGCCTAAATAATAATCTCTCAAAAATTCAACTCCACCCAAAACCTGCTTATGATCAAACCCCGGTATAGGTAAAGAACGTGAACGTTTTGCTCCTACAGCAACAATAACAGCATCAAACTCCTGTACTAATTGTGAAAACTGTACATCTTTGCCAACTGTAGTATTTACTAGAAATTCTACTCCAAGATTTTTAATAATTTCAATTTCTCGTTTTATAATATCACGAGGTAACCTATAATCAGGAATCCCAACAGCGAGCATCCCCCCTGCTATCGGCTCAGCTTCAAAAACTGTCGACTGAATTCCATAGAGTGCTAAATCATGAGCACATGCCAACCCGGAAGGACCTGACCCAATTACAGCAACTTTTTTTATAGTTTTAGGAATATCTTTATCAATTGTTGTAAGCTCGTTGACTAATAAATTCTCACGATTGGAAACATATGCTCGAATATTATCCAACACTTGTAATACTTGTTCGTTTCCGTGTGCTGCATAATATTGCTCGGATGCAAAACGTTTTAATGCTCTGATAGAAACAGGTTTATCAATATCACCACGCCGGCAGTTCACCTCGCAAGGAGCGGCACAAATTCTACCACAAATTGAGGCAAGCGGGTTAGGACCGCGAGCAATAAGATATGCCTCTTCGTACTTTCCCTGTGCCAAAGCTCTCACATAACCACGGGCATCAGTACCAACCGGACAAGCTGACTGACATTTTATTAATTCTTCCCAATAGTGTTCATCAGGCACATTCACAGAATAACTCATTCTTTATCCTGTCTTACTATTAATATTGTTATATATTTTTATTATTTAATCTCTTATGAAATGCAGACTAATTATACCTTAGTTTAATCCGTACTAACTTGACCTAAGTCAAGAATGTTGTATTTATTTATTACTTGACCTAAGTCAAGAAATTACAATTAAAAGTAGATTTAGTGAATCTGAATAGCCGCTAATTTAAGAAATCAATTAGTTTTTAATTTTTATTGCTAAAAAAGATAAATCTTTTACATGTCAGGGATGGTTTGTAAAAGACTTTATTATAATAACTTAGTTGAAAATCTATTATATAGATACCCAGGGTTCTGCCTGCGACCGCATAAAATAATTAACCTGTAATCAAATTGTGGCCAAAATTGTTGTAAGTTATTGGTAGTTATTCAGAGTTATAGAAAAATAGATGAGAATTTAGACAAAAAACCCCTAGGAGGGGTTTTGTAACATATTGCCTTGGCTTATAAAAAATGGGGGGGGAATCAAACCCCATATTTGCGTTGCACCACAAAAACTTACATAGTACTGTGACCAAGTTGTGACCACTTTTAGACATTATTAATTGAAAAACTCAACAACTGATTAATATTTACATACATATTATGAGTTTTAATCTAGTAGGCTCCCATCCTTAGGAAATTTAATTGTGAAAGTAGCCCCGTTGCCTTCTTTACTTTCAATAGTAACTATTGCATTATGATTATTTAATATTTTGCCACAAGTTACTAAACCGTACCCATGCCCACTTTTCTTAGTTGTCAAATGATGTTTAAATAATTTATTCTTAACTTCTTCTTTGATACCGGGACCATTATCTTGTACAGATAAATATATAAAACCAGATTTCTGAAATGTTTTTACTATTATCTGACCATTTTCATAATTTGATTCTTTTATTGCATCAGCAGCATTATTTAAAAAATTCAAAAGAAGTTGTGCTATTTGATCGCCATCAAATTCAATCTCTTCTAGTTCAGTTAGAAGTTCTGTTTTAATATGTATTCCTGAATATCTTTTTTGAACAGTAAGAAACGAAATAACATCTTCTATAACATTATTTATATCCCCAATTGATTTTGATGTACTCAATTTAGTGTAATCCATTAAGCCAGCGGTAAATCGCTGCATTTTAGAGATATTATCTTTAAGCTTTTCAATATTCTTTGTTATTTTATCTCTGTTTCCTTTGTTAAAATAAATTGATGTTAATTCAACTCCACCCAAAAGTAACCCGAGAAAGTTATTCAATTCATGTGCTATAGATGACGCCATCACCCCTTTATCAGCAAACTTTTCCATTTCAAACATTCTATGTTCACTCTCAATTAACTGTGTAACGTCATCAAGAGTGATAATCAAGTCAGATTCAGCTTCTGTTTTGTGTTTAATAGTATTGATTGAAACATTAAATATTTTTTCATGTTTATCGGATTTGGCTTTTTGATTTTTTAAAATCTGTTTTTTCTGACTCATATATGCTTTTTTAATCTTAGTTGCCCATCTTGGAAATTCTGATTCGGTAAAGATAAAATCAATTGATATATCGAGAAGAGATTTTTTATGTTTTATTTTTGATTTAAAATTTTTCAATAATGCAAAACCAGTATCATTTACACTTTTCAGACGGAAGTTCTTATCAAAAACAAACAAACCATGTTTTACACTATTTAAAATTTCTAGATACCAGGTATTAAGATTTGAATTTTCCATGAACAGAAACGAATTAGAAATAAACGGAGTAATTGAATTAACAAGAGCACTTAAAATTTCAATATCATTTTGACTGAAATCTTTACCTGTCACTTTTTCCCCTAAAGCAATTAATCCGAGAAATTTATTATTTAAAATAAGCGGCACAACAATACTCACATTTGCTTCATAAAGTTTGTATATAATATTTGCCGATTTACCTTCAATGTTTAATTCATCAATAGAAAGTGGTTGATTATAATTTTTGAAATATTCCACAATATCAATATGCATTTCAATTGATTCTAATAATTCGTTATGTTTATATTTTCCAATTCCATAATAAAATTGTTTTGCAGTATAATCCCCCTGCTGAAGGATAATTACAAAAGCGTTATTGACACTAAATTGTCCGGATAGTGTAAAGAGAAGATTAGTAAGAAGTCTTTCAATATCAGTATGTTCAGTAAACTGTTTCGCCAACTCTGATAAAGCATCCATAGCAAGAGAGTTCTTATCGACTCTCGTACTTTCATCATATATAGTTGAATTTTGTGTAATGGCATTCATGCTGTTTTACTCTGCAATTTGTAATTGTTCTTTGATGGTTTCATAATGCTCTTTGATTGTCAAATAATCCAAAAGATCTAACACTTGAAAAATATTTTTAATATTTTCAGAAATTCCATATATGATAATATCTCCACCGTTCTCGCGTGATGTTTCAACTGTTCCCAATATAGAACCAACGCCGGCAGAAGAGATAAAAGTCAGCAATGACATATCTACTAAAATATATTTATAATCCTTTTCTTGTAATGTTGTAATCATATCAACCATTTCATGAACATTACTATTGTCTAGAGTATGCCCCATAATTATTTTAACTGTCTCAGCATTAATCGAGACATAGTTTAAATTGTTATTTTCCATTGTCAATATTCCATGTCTTTGATATTGTTAGAAAATTTTTATCGTCTCTTCTTTCGTATAAAATAGAATCAGCCATTTTCCTGATCATCAAAACTCCTAAACCATTTTTCATTCTTTCCTTTATAGCTTGATCCGGCTTATAGTTGGCTTCATGTTTTGTTAGATCAAATGAAACCCCACTATCCTCAAAGTGTAAAATAACAGAGTCATTCATCTGACTTAATGAAAATTTAATAGGTTCATTAGATGTAATCTGACCGTGACGTCTCATATTGGTAGTTACTTCATAAAATATTGTTTCGATTTCATAGATAATTTTATGTGATATTGATGTGTTTTTAAGATATTGATCCAGTTTAAGTTTCTCTCGAATTATATTTTCTACATTGGGTCGAAATTCTGATTCATATGGCAGAACTACAGATAATGCTATCTCCCCTGTTTTACTATGCTCCATTGATGAACAACTATCTTGTTCAACATTGAAGAAAGCATCTAAATCTAGTACTTTAAAAACCTCATATACCCCATTAGAAACATTTCGGAGGATAAACTGAATATTTTGTTCTTTGCATAATTGCATTGCTTCCCACAAAAGACTTACATGGCTAGATGTAACACTAACTAATTTTTGACAGTCAACATAAATTACATCAATACAGTTTATAATACTATGATTGATAGAACCTATAAAATTATCTTTCTCTACTGTATAAGTATCCAGTGGAGCTTGAATGACTGCGATATTATCAATTTCAACAGACATCAGCACCTTCTTTCTTATATATCTTATTATTTATATTTTCTTTCCATTTTAAAATAAGTAAAGTAATATCATCAAATTGTTCGCAATTACCCACAAATTGATCAAGAGACTTAAGTGATTGTTCAACCAAATTCTGAGGATTATTTTTTTTTGTATACTCTACTGAGCTAATAAATCTATCCATACCATATTCAAACCCGTCACTATTTTTAGCCTCATTGATTCCATCAGTATATTGAATAAGTAAACAGTCGGAATTAAGCCTAATCAATCCTTTTTCAATTCTCTTATTGAAAACTTCCGATGTCATGAGACCAAGTGGATATCCTTTTGTGTTTATTAATTCATAATGTCTTGTATTAATATCAATATGAAGCAGTGGATTATGCCCAGCTGAAGCGAATTCAAAAGTTCCTTTTGTAGTATTTAATACTCCATAAAACATAGTAACAAACATTCCTTTTTTAATATTAGGAAGAAGTTGTTCGTTTGTTAATGATAAGATTTCTGCAGGATCTTTAATATGTCGAGATAAATTTCTGACGATATCTCTCGTGAGCAGCATAATTAACATACCCGGTAAAGATTTTCCAGATACATCTGCTATTAAAAATCCTAAATGTTCATCATCCAGTTCAATAAAATCATAATAATCACCCCCAACTTCTTTTGCACTTTTGTATGCTCCGGCAATTTCAAATTTGTCTGATTTCGGATATGTACGAGGAAGAATTTTTGATTGAAGCTCACTGGCAATTTCAAGTTCACGTAAGATACGATCTCGCTCTATTTGTTCTTTTTGTGCTTCATTTAACTTAGTTCCCATAACTTTTAGAGACTCCGATAGATATCCAAACTCATTCTTATTTGTTATAGGAATTTGCAAATCAAATGTATTAAAATCCATATTTTGCAAACTATTTGTAATTAATTTTATAGGTTTTAACTTTTTATTCAACATTAGTGTTGTTAAAGGAACCCCTAAGAGAAACATAAATATAGTTGTAAGAGCAACCGTTTGAATTGATTTCAACTTTGCAGAAGATATTTCGTCAGTAGATAACACCATTATTAAATTACCTAGATTGATATTACTTTCAACAATAGGAACTTTAATAAGAATAGAATCTGGCATTACTTTAACTAATTCATTCAAATATAAAAGTCCTTCAAACTTACTTGCGGTAAAGTCATATGCTTTTGTATTGGCAATAACTTTTTTTATGTCAGTATGTGCTATAAAACTATTTGTAGTATCAGTAATACCACACCAAAAAATATCATTGTTTTCTTTTGATAATTTTTTACAAATATTATTTAGTAACAGTGCATCAGGACCGTTGGTAGAAAGGATCAGTTTTCCAGAGGAGCTTGAATAAGACCGAGCCTGTACTAAATGCTTTTCGATTACATTTGATGAAACTGTTTCAACGTATTGATTTGTGATTACATATCCTGTGATTAACATTAATGCAAGAATTATACCAGACATATAAAGTGAGATCTCTAACCGAATTGTATTTTTAAATTCGTGAGGCTGCGGCCATGCGGAATTGTCATTATTATTAGGATTCACCATATCTCAACTCTTTTACTTTTTTAATTTCATTCAAAGTTCGTTTTATATAATTTGCTATCTCATCATTATTAGGATTGAGTTTTGCAGCTTTTTGCCAGACTTTCACAGCTGCAGATAATTTATTATTTCCATAAAGTTCAACACCGAGATATTTATAGGCATTGATTAAATAAACGCGAACGGATTGATAATCAGGAGCAATATTTTCCACCTTCTCCCAATTTCTAACTGCAGATTGTAAATTACCATCTTCAAACTGATCTTGGGCAATTTGGTATAACGAAGCAGCTTCATCTTTTATATTTTGTGATAGTATTATATTCGGTTTGGTAACAGGAAGTGTTGCTACATTCTTTAATTGCTCTCGAGTTACGTCGTCGAGCATATTCTTGAATTCTATACACCATTGGTGTCCGGGGAAAAGTGCTGATGCTGAATCTAATAAATTTTTTGCTAAATCTAGATCATCATTCATAAATGCATTTTCGGCATCTTTTCTATGTTTTTCAAATAAAGTTTTAATGAAAATGCGCTGCACTCGTTTATCATCAGGTACGATTTTTTTTAATTCAGTTACGATTATAATAGCCTTATTAATTTTCCCAAAACTCACTAAAGAATCTGCTGCCCAAAGTTGTTCTGTTGTCAACTTTTCTACAGATAATCGATTTGTTATATAATATTCACTGCTATCCAATAATTGTTGTGCTTCTTCAGAATTTGAAATAGCAGCTAATGCCCGAGAAGCAAAATATTTTGATTCTAAATAATTAGTCTCATTAAATTTTATCTTTGCAGTATCAATAAGTAGGCTGTAAGATTTATTAATTTCGATTTCCCGTATTTCCGCACTTATCTTTTGAATGATTTCCGCAATTTCAGTTGTATCCATATTATTTGATTTTGTTAGAAAGAGAGAGCGTTTAAAATCTGACAAGGCTTCATTTAGTTTATTTTCTTGCAAATGTTTATGTCCTGATTTTGTTAACTCTGAAATCATAATATTATTTTTTTCTTCTAATCGATTTGTCATAAGTTGATTGAACTTTTGCTCTTCCTGCTTATGTTGACGTACTCTCTTTTCAGAAATGGATGAACCAAATGCAGACGTTAGGCTAAACATATGGATAGCTCCTAAATCACGGCTTACAAAGGCATAATCAAAATGTATCATTTTATAATTAATACCGGTACCAACAGACAGGCTTGCTTCACGAAGACCTCCACGCAAGCTGAGCGTTTCATAAATTGAATACTCTAATCCAAGAGATATTTTCGTTGACAAATTTTCAACTTTTGAAATATGAGAATAAAAAGATAAGTCGCTGTTCCATCTATCAGGAAGTAATAAATTTGTGGAAAGTCCTAGCTGTAATTTAGAAGGATATGTAACTGTTTCATTTACTAATTTCATAGACGGTTTTATTATATTTGAAAATTTAAAAACTGCTTTCAGATTATTAAAAAGAGAACTATTTATTTTAAACTTACGACTTATCGATAGGTTGAGTCCAGGCATTGAAGTTTTTTTATATTGATCGATAGAATGCTGCTCAATGTTGAACATTATTCCAACATTATAACTTGATATTTTTTTACCAAATGCCAGATAGAGTCCTAATTTGGTATCATCAAATTCACCAATATCAAAATTATTTATATCTCTTTTATTTATCCCACTCACACCTAAGCGGGAGATGCCAAATCCAAAAGTACCGGAATTTGTTGTAGGATATGCCAACCCTGCATACTGATAAATAACATCACTTTGAAACAGACGACTATAGAAACTGGTAACCTTAATAAATTCAGTAGATGCAAGTTGTGAACTATTCCAAAATACTGCTGTAGCAGGGGAAACAGATGTAATATTGGCACCTCCTAAAGAGAGTTCTCTTGCTCCAAATCCAAAATTAAATGGCGATTCGGTACCACCGTCTTCAGTAGCATTTATGGAAGTTATTGTGACAACTAATAAAATTGATAGGAGAATTTTCTTCATCTTATCACCGAAATCTTTCTTAGTTCAGTCTCTTCTTTACCGGAAGCATATTTTACAGTAATTCTACAGAAATATGTTCCAGGTACTACAGCTTGCCCTTTGTTATTTTTTCCTACCCATATATCAGAATCATAAACTCCGGCAATTCTATTATCGTTATTAACAAGATGTAAAACAGATTTTCCCGTCAAAGTAAATAATTCGATATTTACAAGTCCATTCTCACTTAATACAAATGTTATCGTTGTTTCTTCAGATTCAACTCCAAATGGATTTGGATAATTTGAAAACGATTCTTTCAAATTTGCTTCTGTTAATGATAATTCAGTAGATAGAATTGGATACGATCCAGATAATAAGATAGGATATACTTTTGTTGCTAATTGTAAATCTTCAATGCCTAAGAAAGTTGAATCAGTAAATTTAATACGATAATTACCTGAGGGTGCATCATTCTTTAAGTCTGCTAAAACTTTAATATCTATTATGTCTCCATTTGCTATAGACATACCAGTATCAACGAATAAAAATAAGCTGTCATAAGAAAATATTGAATCAGCAACTACTTCCATTCCGTTGACTAACAATCGCATGTTTGTAAAAATATCATTTCCTGAATAAGAGACATATGTATTTGACAAACGTTTTGTAATAGATCCTTCCAGATATGTAAAGAGTAAATCACCCTGCATTGTTTCTTGATCATAATTTAATGTAGTACTAAAGATTGGTATGTTCTGCTGCCCAACAAAAACATTTTTTACCTGAGGAGCAGATATTTCTATTAGTGGTCGACCGGCAGGTGATATAATAGACGATACAATCGTTTGAATAGGAAATATTTGATTACAATTTTCAGCAAACAGTAACTTAGGCAACATAGTAGAATCTGTTTGATCTACAAAGTTAAATGATGAAGATTCATTAATTATCAATCTAAAATGATCATAAGGGACATCAGCTTCTATATCACCAATCAACGTTAAAACAACAGAATCTTCAGGGTTGAGTATTATACCATCAGTACCAAATTGGAATAAAGCTGCCCCGGATGAAAGCTGAATAAACGGCTGATATTGAACTGAGCTTGAAGAATTAAGCTTATATCCTATTCTATCAAACAATTTGGTTGGGTCCAGCGGTTTTTCGAGTGAGTCCAAAACATATACGATAACTGATTTAAGAATTACTGGTGAATATAACGAGGAGTATGGATATCCAAGTGTAAAACTCTCAAGTTCTAAAGAGTCTTTTCCGGTTATAACTGTTGTAGGTAAAATTTTGTTGTAGCAAATCTTCGGAGATTCAGCAGCTATTTTCAAATTAGTAGTAGATGTTATTACTGGAAATAAGTTACTTGTAACCAAAGAATTTGTATCTGCTATAACAGTGATATTTGCTCCGGAACTTATATCTCTTACAACAAAAGATGTACTGTCTGCTATCCGTAATTTAAAAGTATTTAAAGTAGAACTGTTTTTAATATTCGCCATAACAACAATTGAATCAATCTCTCCTGGGTTCAGTGTAATTGGTGAATTGAGTTGCAGCTGAACAACTGTTGTGTCTAATAAATTGGATTGGTCAGCGACTACCAATTGCTGACGACGTATTTTAACTCTATCAAATATGTCAGATATAATAATATTGTTATCCCATTCATCTAAAACTTCAAAGGACAACGATGTTAATTGTATTTGAGAACTGTTATTACTACCCGGATGATATAATGTGAAACCTACAAGATCAAAGTCTTTTTGAGCATAATTCGCAGAACTGTTTATAATAGGATTATAAGCTATTTCCATATTTTGAGAAGGAGTAGATCGGAAGAGCGTCGTGTAGGGAAAGAGTGTAGATCTCGGTGGTCGCCGTATCATTAAAAAAAAAAAAAAATAAGATAACATATAGCAGTATTATTGCTTAATTAATGATTTTAAGTATGATTGTGTGTATCCGATCCATAGCC
>CALCCW010000144.1:0-9993 GCA_937900185.1 uncultured candidate division Zixibacteria bacterium
TGACTGGAGTTCAGACGTGTGCTCTTCCGATCTAAATATATACAAGAGTATCAGCCAAACCTGTTATTACAGGAGCAGATTTGAAATCAACATTGATAACTTTTGTATCAGTAATTTTAAATCCGCAAGAGTCAGTTATTTCTGCCTCTAATATATACACACCGGCAGTATCAGGAGTAAAACAAATTTGTCCGGTTTCAGTGTTCAATTGACCAAAGTTATAAACAACATCAGAAAAATCAGCATTAGTGAGAACATCGACACAGATTTCTTCAGGAGTACACATTGTGTACGATACTGTATCGCCCAATTCTAATGTTGGTTTTTCAAGTATAGTAACATCAATATTTAAAGTGTCAACAACAGCAAGTCCGCAGTCATCGACTGCTTCGGCAATTATTTGATATGAACCTGATGTATCAGGTACAAAACAGATAAGACCGGTCTGTTCATTATAAAAACTGAAATTCGTTGTTACACGACTGAGATTATCATCCATAATAAGAGGTTCAATACAAATTTCCTGTTCGGCACAAATGTCTAAAGCATAATCAAGACCTAAATCAATAGCAGGTGTTTCATTGAGATGTACTGTAACATTCGTAATAGAACTGTCAACTAAACCGCATGAATCGGTTGCTATTATAACAATAGAATAGACTCCGGAAGTATCCGGTGTAAAACATACTTGGTTCAGTGCTTGGTCGTATGTACCCAAATTAACAGAAATATCAGCAATATTAAAATCGACATCATCAACAGTAGCATTAAAACAAACTGCTTCCGGTGTACATAGGTTCATCGCAAAGTCTTCAGCAGAATTTACAACCGGGGCTTCATTCATTTCAATTATGACCGGTACAATAGTAGTATCGGCATGTCCGCAGTCGTCAACAACCTCAAGAACAACATCAAAAGAATCCGGCTTAAAAGCTGTAACGGTTACAGTATTGTTTTGAATTACAGCATTTAGAGATAGTACATTATAGGTTAAAATTCCATTTTCATAATCATCGGCAAATATATCAAAACTAAATTCAGAAGAATCACATGCGAAAAAGTTCTGCGGTTCTAAATCATTAAAAACCGGAGGACGGTTGATTACTACTGTAATAAGTGATGTATCCCGACAGCACTCCCCATTACCTAAAGCAAAATCAAGAGAATTCAGAGAACAACTGTCAGCCCCGCGAAAAATAAACTGATAGACAGCAGAATCAACATCGGCAGGTATAAAACAGACAGTACCGGTAGAGTCAGATGTCTGAGTGAAATCTCCAATACCTTCAAGCATTAATATCTCGACAGGGTCGCTGTCAACATCTATACCGAGGACATCAAAACAAACCTCTTCAACTTCACAAAGAGTTACCAGCGAATCATAACAAAAAACTTGCGGCACAGTATTCAAATGTACTGAATCTACAACAAGAGCAGTATCAGCTCCGCAGCCATTTTCAACCTGCACAGTAAATTCAAAAATACCGGAAGTGTCAGGCTGGTATGAAAGCAAACCACTAACAGGATTGATTGTACCCTGACCGGACAGCAATGAATACGTAAGGCTATTGGTAGATGAATCTGATGCAATAACTTGTAATTCTCTCAATGCTGTTAAATCACATGCAATAGAAGAAAAATATTGATCCTCAATAACAGGAGCAGAATTATTAAAATAAACCGTATAGGTATAATAGTAATAAAGAGAATCCCCCAATCCGTTTACCAATAAATAGGCAACAGAAAAATCTCCCTCTGTTTGAGGAAGATATGAGTAGTACCCTGTAATAGAATCAGAGACAGGAATAATTTCTGATGTAAAGGACCCCGGACCATCAGAAATTTCAAATAGAACCTGAGGATCAGTTACATTATTACATGCATACAGCAGTGTATCAAAAATAGAGTCTCCGGGGCACACATAAAAAGTATCATTAAAAACCGGAGGGGTGGCAGGTGCTAATGAAAATTGAGAAGTTGCATCTTTAGAAATATGAACATTATCAATATCAGTACTTGCAGCAAAAGCTGTTGAAAAAGAAAACAATAATAAAAGTAAAGAAAAAATTGCTAAGTTTTTAAGCCCAACTTGCTTCATCTTTCCTCCAAAGAGATAAGTTATATATAAACTCACCTTAAAAGAACCCATCTTCCATCTCATTTTAAGCGTAGTTAAAAGACCCGTCTTTTTACAACGCAGTTTTTGTTACTCTTATGTTTAAAAAGTAAACAGGGTAAATTAAGGAAGTAACTTAATGTAGTATCTATGTAAAATACAATTTTCAAATCAATATACCTCAATTGGTAAAATTGTCAAGAACTTAGAGTTATCTGATAGTTCTAAAAGCAAGTTTCCTGCCAAGTTATAAGCCTCTACAAGTTAAGAGATTACTCCCTCAACTAAACAAATAGTGCATTCGAGAGTCTTTGAATATGAATAGAAAGTGCATTTGTATGAATTTTTTTTCATCTTTTATTTTGAAACAGATTTTAGAACGTTTTGGAATGTAATAAATGAATAAATCTATAGATAATTTGAGACATGTTTATTTTTTTTAAATTATGATTTTATCATAATTATTCTCAAACAAAAACACAAGATATTTAGGTAAAGCTGACAACTTGACAACAACACTAAAATTGTTGCATATTGTAATAAAATAAATAAACATCGGAGTATTATGCCCAAAAAAAACATCTCTAAATCTAAACAAGAAAATATCGGTGACCTTTTACATGAAAATAGAAAATTCAAACCATCGGCTCACTTCATAAAACAAGCGAATGCAAAAAAATCTATTTATACTCAAGCAAAAAACAATTCAATCAAATTTTGGGAATCAATGGCAAATGAAGTTGTATGGAAAAAGAAATGGAATAAAGCACTCCAATGGAAAGCTCCTGATGCCAAGTGGTTTGTCGGCGGTAAACTAAACATCACCGAAACCTGCCTTGACAGACACATTGCTGAAGGCAGACGTAACAAAGCTGCTATTATATGGGAAGGTGAACCGGGAGATAAAAAAACTATTACTTATTTCGAACTCTACCGTGACGTAAATAAATTTGCTAATGTTTTAAAATCGCTCGGTATCAAAAAAGGCGACCGTGTTGCTATCTATCTTCCAATGATTCCTGAACTGGTTATCGGTATGCTTGCCTGTGCCAGAATCGGTGCTATTCATTCTGTTATTTTTGGCGGCTTCTCCCCTGATTCACTTCGTGACCGTATTAATGACTCCGAATGTAAACTTCTTATTACTTCCGATGGTGCCTATCGGCGTGGACAGATTCTGCCTCTTAAACATGATGCTGATATTGCTATCGCCGACTGCCCATCTATTGAAAATGTTGTCATTGTAAAACGAGGTGACTTTCTTCTGCGAGTAAAAGCAGGTCGCGACCATTGGTATCACAGACTGATGCAGGATGCCGATGCTTATTGTAAACCGACCTATGTTGATGCTGAGCATCCGCTCTTTATTCTCTACACTTCAGGTACTACAGGAAAACCTAAAGGTATCATGCACACGACCGGTGGATACTTAGTTGGAGTTTATACAACCACAAAATATGTTTTTGATATTAAAGATGATGATGTCTACTGGTGTACTGCCGACTGTGGTTGGATTACCGGACATTCTTATATCACCTATGGACCTCTTGCCAATGGTGCGACTCAAATTATGTATGAAGGAGCTCCCAACTGGCCAGAGGAAGACCGTTTTTGGCAGATAATCGAAGATTATGGTGTTTCGATTTTTTATACTGCTCCAACAGCTATCAGAGCCTTTATGAAATGGGGTAAGGAACATCCCAAGAAGCATGACCTCTCATCACTTCGATTATTAGGTTCAGTTGGTGAACCGATCAATCCTGAGGCATGGATATGGTACAACGAAGTTATCGGCAATAAAAAATGTCCGATAGTAGACACTTGGTGGCAGACTGAAACCGGACATATTATGATAACACCTCTCCCCGGAATTACCTCAACTAAACCGGGTTCGGCAACACATTCTTTTCCGGGAACCGAAGCTGTTATTTTAGATGAAAACGGCAAAAAAGTCAAAGAAGGCGGCGGACTTTTGGCTATTACAAAACCTTGGCCCGGGATGCTTCGAGGTATCTGGGGTGACCGTAAACGATTTATTGAAACCTATTGGTCAAAATGGGATAATATCTATTTCCCCGGTGATGGTGCCAAAATTGACAAAGATAAATACCTCTGGGTACTAGGACGTATAGACGATGAACTCAATATTTCAGGACATCGTATTGCGACTACTGAAGTTGAGTCTACGCTGGTTGCTCATCCTGATGTTGCTGAGGCAGCTATTGTCGGTATTCCCCACGAGATGAAAGGTCAGTGCATGATTGCTTTTGTAACATTGGGCGGAAATATTCAGCCAAGCGATAAATATGAAAAACTGTTGAGAGAATTTGTCGCTCGAAAAATTGGAGCTATCGCTAAACCTGAAAAAATAATTTTCACCGGTGATTTGCCAAAAACCCGTTCTGGCAAAATCATGCGTCGACTATTGCGTGATATCGCAATGGGAAAAATAATGGGCGATACAACAACACTCGCCGACCCCGATGTCCTGAACAAAATCAAGCAGAGGTACGAAGAAGATTGATTTTAATGTTTTTAAACAATATTAAATTTTAAGGACATACTGCTATTGTGTTGTATGGTCGAATCTCAAAAACATAACGTACTAACATGACTAAATCGGAGATGTCTAAAAGATTATCTCCATTCACATCAGCCTCTTCAAAACATTGTGGAAAAATCGCATCATGTTTACTAAAGAAATAATTAACTAGAAAGATCACATCACTAATATTTGTTTCATCATAAGGATCGCCATCAACATTCCCTCTTTTATTAATACAGCATGATAAAGAGACTTCCCCTGAATTCGTTATTGGATGATAGGAGAATTCATTATTAGATACCGTAGGTTTATAGTGAGAATATCCTTGAAAGTCAATAAGAGTACTATTACCTCTTGTACTATTCTCATCAATGCTAAATCGTAGTTTTAAAACAACTCCTTCACCCGATGGTAAAAATGAATCCGTAGAACCTGATGGATTTGAAAAAAGTATAGTCAGATTTTTATTAAATTCATCAAATTGTATAAGCTGAACTTTTTCAAAATTATCTGTACGACATTCATCAACAGAGAAAAATTCATACACCAGTTCAACCTCTCCACTATAAGATACAGGAATAATCATTTCATTAACAGGAAACTGATTGTGCAATAACACCTCAACTTCAACAACTTCATTGATACTCCCAACAACTTTTTCACTTTTTATAGTGTCTGCTGTCACAACAATCATATTTAGGTTAGTATGGCTAATAGCTTTATTTCTCAATTTCGTCTTTAATGTCACATCATAAATCCCCGGCAATTCATATACATGAGTTGGAGATTTTATCGTAGAAGTTGTCCCATCGCCAAACGCCCACTTTGATTTCCTACTAAATCGAGATTCATTAACAAATCTTACGGAGTACGGGACATTTCCAATCCACGAAGATGAGTTAAACTGAACTCTTGGTTTCTTAATATTTTTAAAGGTAAAATTTAATGAATCAATATTTGTTACTGCTAAATCATTTGTAAAGGAATATTTATAATAAACATAGAACTCAGCACTCGGAACATTTCTCAAAGAAACCCATCCAGATTTTAAATTAAAACAAAATTCATTATTCGTTAATCTTCTGCCGTCGACAAAGACAGAATCTATTGCGTACAATGGAAGGACATTAGTATAATATAATTTTTTATTTTTTTCTATTTCTATTTTCTCAACAATATTTTCTACACCATTACGATCAATATCTACCCATGCAATATCTGATGCGATATTTCGAGAATTAACTCCCCAAACAGCATCCTTTGAAAATTTCCCCCTCACATTTTCAAAGACTAAAGTACTATCTTTCATCTGACAAACAGCTAAGTCTAAATCATTATCCCAATCATAATCATATAATGCTAATCCTTTAACACCTTTTCGCATATAAGATGTGAACTTTGAATCTGTATAAAACTCTCCGAAACCATTATTTAAATATAATTGGGTATAACCTTTGAGACCATCATTATTGTAGTATCCTATTACTATATCAAGGTATTTATCATTATTGATATCACCGAGTACAATTTTCTTTCCATTACCTTTTTGAAAAGAAGAGTAAGTACCTACAGAATCAATAATCCCTGCGTTATTTTTATAAATCACTCCACCATGTAATCTGACCGCACAAACTAAATCAAGGTCACCATCATTATCAAGATCACCCCACACAATATCGTTTGCTGTTGTAGTATCAAGAGACAACCATGTAGGTGTGTCAGACAAACTACCATTTTCATTCTTAAACACAATATCCTTATAAGCTGGGGCAAGGGTATCTCCCCGAATTGGAGAAGTCTTGTCAACTCCTGTTGCTACTCCCAAATCAAGATCACCGTCATTATCAAAATCACCTAAATCACAGGAGGTACTATAATCAATTCTACTTGAAATCCACGAAGGCTTTTTCTCAAGCAAACCAGAATTACTATAATATACCGCAGCTCGAGTGTAAGCATATTCATAATCTCTAAAAATCCAGAGTTCTCCTGTATTACACTCAACTAAATCAGGGTATCCATCATCATCAATATCACCAATAGCACCACCGACAGTTTTCTCAAATCGCTCGGATTTCCACGATGCTTCTTTTTTTTGACCTCTGAGCTTTAGCAAATATATAAAATTTGATTGTTTGGTGCTGTCCCCATTCATAAAAACACCATCAACATATCCGTCAAGGTTACAATCTCTCCAAATCATTTCAGTTGTTCTTGCATAGCCTTCAAATGACTCCCAGCAATGCTCAAAAGACAATGGTACTTTTCTACGAAAGACATCTAATGTATCTTTAATAGGTTTTGAGACCATATCATTCTTCTGAGCATTTGAAATACTCAATGGCAATAAGACCAAAAACATAGACAGACAAAACTTTTTTAGAAACAGCATACTACTCTCCCAAATATTTAATAAAACCCTTTGCTTTTTTAGCATAAAGATGATAATAGTAAATTGCAACTTAAAATTTATAACATCTTTACTTTTTAATTGGAATCTTAAATAAATTATGTTTATTACCCGCATGGTAGAACTGATATATGAAAACAAAGACTGGCTTCCGTTTTTTACAAACGCCTTAGATGAAATTAACGTCGAATATCGTCTCAACAAAATTGATGAATTCACTTTAGACTTAAACCAGCCGCCTGACAATATTCTGTATATTAACCGTATCTCCCCGTCATCGCATACCCGAGGACATAATCATGCCTATATCAATGGTGAAATGTACTTAGAATATTTGGCAACTTACAATCGCACCGTTATCAACGACTACCGTACCATAAATTATGAGCTAAGCAAAGTCGAGCAGATAAAACTGCTCAGGCGAAATGGGCTGTCATACCCTCAAACTGTTTTTGGTTCAGAGCCGGACGAATTAATAAAAGCAGCAGCACAAATGCCTCTGCCTTTTTTGACAAAGCATAACTGCTCCGGCAAAGGCTTAGGTATCACTCTTTGCAACACAGTCTCCGAACTTGAAAGCTATCTGAAATCTGACAAATACATTCCCTCACCCGATGGAATCTTATTATTACAAGAATATATCAAACCGAAAAACGACCGCATAACCAGAGTTGAAATCTGTGACGGCAAACTTGTCTATGCATTCCACTCATCAACCGAACAAGGCTTTGAACTCTGTCCTGCCGATGCCTGCCGTACAGACATGAAATCTCAAGCGGTCTGCGATGTTTCTGACGGAGAATCGCTCTTTTCATATATTCCAAATTTCTCGCATCAGATAGTTTCCAAATATATCGAAATCTGTAACTCAGTCGGGTTTGATATGGCGGGGATAGAATTTGTAGAAGCTGTCAACGGTGCTGTTTATACCTATGACATCAATGGTACAACCAATTACTCCCCTGATGTTGAAAAAACATCCGGCGATATGGCAAAAAAAGCTATCCAAACAATGGTACTTAATAAATTACGATAATATTTGTAGGTTGGAAATCTTTAGTATTTCCGCCAATAGATGTCAGAGCCGCTAAAGGGTTCTGACCTAATAGGTTGGAATACCTGTTCCGAATCCATATTTACTTTTATATTAATAAATCTTCAATAATAACCGACTTCTTTCACAACATAATTCGACACTTTATCATTTGTAAACCATATAATTAGGAACTCTCCACTTGGATGGTCTCTGTAATACTTTGCTTCTTTTACTAAAAAACATAAATCACCCTCCGAAAAAAAAGCAGAACAATACTCAGATTCTTCTCCCAACAATCCGAGAACTTCAACTTTTGATTTATTGTCTAAAAAGTTATTTGCCAGCAAATCTTCTATCATATCTCCACGAATAGATGGATCATTTAACCATAATTCAGAGTCAAAACTTCTTTGAGGAGAATAATTTAAAATCACGGGGGGAAAATACATAACTGAATATGCCAATAGTGGAGTAAACAAAATCCCAGAAAGCCAAAAAATCAACAATTTATATGGTTTAGATTTTCGCATAATCAGTTTAAAAACAAAATACATAATCATATATGAAAGTATAATAAACAATATGGGAAAAGTAACCATTGGAAAAAATGACGTTAAAGACATCAAAACATCTTCATACAAAAATTTTATTACAATTTGAATAAATTTAACACAAGTGTACATAATCTATCTACACACGACCGATTAATAAGTTTGATAAAAACATTTTCAATTAAATAGAAAAGGGTTCAATCTCTTGAACCCTCAATTTGAAAATCAAATTGTTATTTACTTTTTATCGGCACTTAAGATAATCGGAAGTGACCCTGCATCATTACCTATAATGATAACTTTTGAGTTCGGCGACTCAGCAATCTTTTGAGTTGCTTCAATGCCTTTCCATTTTAACAATGATGAGGTAATACCTGCAGAAACAATTTTTTGGAAATCAGAAATACCTTGAGCTTCAATTTTTTTCCGCTCGGCTTCTTTTCTCTCTTTTTCAATAGTATATTTCATTCGTAATGCTTCCTGCTCGGCGGCTAATTTAAAGTTAATAGCCTCAGCAATTTTTGGCGGCATCTGCACATCTCGAATAAGAATATTTTCAATAGTTACAAATTTATCTGTTAATTCTATCGAAAGCTTCTTAATCATTTCATCTGCGAGAACATCACGCTTTGTTGAGTAAATCTCTTCAGGCTTAAAATTACCGGCAACTTGACGGGCTATCGACCTAATCTGTGGTGCAACTGCAACAGCATAGTAGTTTTGACCTATAGTAGACTGCAGAGAATCAAGCTTGGTTACAAGCGGTCGATACATAATTGAGACTTCCATCCGAATTGATGCACCGTCGGATGCAAGCACGGTAAGATTCTCTTTGCTTTCCTGTAACTGAATTTTGTAAAGGAACATATTGTTCCACGGCATGTGCCAGTTAAATCCTTCAGGATAAATCTTACCAAATTCCGTACCGGCACCAAACTTGGAATAAAATACCCCACGGTACCCCGATGGAACCTGTGTACCACATCCAATCATACTGACCGACATAATCATCAGCAGCAAGAGAGGTAACATTTGTTTTGTTTTCATTTTTTTCTCCTTGTATATTTGTGTTTGAAAATCCATTTCTCTTAAAAATATAATACTATATATTCTGTAATGTATCCAATAAAAAAACCGGTAACAACCAGTTTTTTCAATAAAACATCTTTTAGACACATTATTCTGCTTTAAATGGAATCACCCAATTTTTACGTTTAAGAGTTTGAAGTCGTGGAATTGCTGTTGTATCAGATGGTTCACGAACAAATTCTTGGAAATATATAAAATCCCAAGTTTTTTTATTGACAGATGCCGTTTGAATTGGGGCTTCAAAAT
>CALCCW010000145.1:0-5353 GCA_937900185.1 uncultured candidate division Zixibacteria bacterium
CACTTCTCATCGTATGCGCGCTACTCTCCATTTTTTTTGTATCTTTTTTTTATTTTTATTTTTGTTTGTTATTTTCTTGTTTTTTTTTTTTTTTAATGATACGGCGACCACCGAGATCTACACTCTTTCCCTACACGACGCTCTTCCGATCTGAAGAGGTCGGGTTATCTATTGCTATTGTGAATTTTTTAGGAACAGTCGGTATTTTTATATTACCGTTTGTCGGTTCAATTTTCTTAAAATTTACAGATATAAACTCCGGTATACTTATCGGGTCAACCTTGCAGGCGGTCGGTCAGGTAGTGGCGGCAGGGTTTTCAGTCAGTAATCTCTCCGGCGAGACAGCGACTATTGTCAAAATGGCACGAATACTGATGCTGACCCCGGTTGTATTTGCACTCATCTTTATCTTTTCAAGAAAAAATAAGAATAATACCGAACAGAAAACCAAAAAGAAAGCCGGTATTCCGCTATTTATTGTTGGGTTTGTTCTGTTTTCTTTGGTGCCGACTTTTAGTTTACTCCCTGAAGAATATATACACATCATAAGTAAAATAAGTCATTATTCTCTTATAATCGCAATGGCAGCTATTGGACTGAGAATTACTTTTGGGTCTATTTTAAAAGACGGCAGAGCGGCACTTTTGGTCGGAAGTCTGATATTTTTAGTGCAAATTCTGTTGAGCAGCAGTATGATAATTATGTTTTTAAATTAAGTTGTTTTTATACCATAAGCTGAATAATTTTATAATCTTTGAATACAATTGAGCAGGGAGTTTTATTGCCAAATTCAAAATAAATCAATATTCGTGTATCTTGTTAATATCCAATAGATTACGTTGAATCTATTTATAGACTGACTCTTTGCATTAGGTGATAAATCACTTGCCTAAAATCTCAATTTTGCTATATTATTGGGCTAAATCAGCTGCGGCTGTAAATGGATAACTACGCTCTGTGCAACTATATTGAATATGTTTCGACAAGCTCAGGGTAGTCATCGCGGAATATCTCGTTGCTCATAACAACTTGATATTGTGGTTCTGATAACTTGGTATATACCGAGACAACCCGCTGTCCTTTTTAGGACTTCTCGTGATGCTGATTACAATTCACATTTTTATTGTGAAAAAACTGAGAAAGTAATGTTTGATTCGTTATCTGACAAGTTAGATTCTGCGTTTAAGAAACTTCGCGGTAAAGGTATTCTCTCAGAAAAGAATATCAAAGATGCCATGCGTGAAGTTCGGCAGGCACTATTGGAAGCAGATGTAAATTATAAAGTTGCCAAAAACTTCATTAAGGCTGTAGAAAAAAAAGCAGTCGGAACAGAAGTTTTAAAAGCACTCGACCCATCACAACAGGTTATTAAAGTTGTACATGATGAGTTGGTGGCATTGTTAGGTACAAAAGCCGAACCGGTCGCACCAATAACAAAATCTCCAACAGTCTATATGATTTGCGGTCTGCAAGGTTCAGGTAAAACTACTCTCTCAGGCAAACTTGCCTTAGATGCAAAACGTAAAAAGAAAAAACCACTCTTAGTAGCCGCTGATATAAATAGACCTGCTGCGGTGAAACAGCTCAAAGTATTAGCTGATTCAATTCAAGTTGAACATTTTTTTATAGAGGGAAAACAGCCACCGGAAATTTGCCGTGAAGCTGTGAAGTATGCCGAAAAGAATTTTATTGATTTGGTAATTTTAGATACTGCCGGACGGCTTCATGTTGATGATGAACTGATGGTAGAGCTTGAAGATATCAAAAAGAATACAAACCCTGATGAAATTTTACTTGTAGCAGATGCTATGACCGGACAGGATGCAGTCAATGTCTCTCAAGAATTTCATGACCGTCTGCATGTTACCGGAGTAGTTCTTTCCAAAATGGATGGTGACGCTCGAGGCGGTGCCGCACTTTCGATTCGTGAAGTAACCGGATGCCCGATAAAGCTTGCATCGATGGGTGAAAAGCTTTCAGATTTAGAACTGTTTCATCCTGATAGAATGGCATCACGTATTTTGGGTATGGGGGATGTGCTTTCTTTAGTTGAAAAAGCTCAGGAAAATATAGATTTAGAACAAGCTGCCGAAATGCAGGAAAAACTTCTCAAACAGAAATTTGATTTTGAAGATTTCCTTGCACAAATGGAACAGCTTAAAAAAATGGGACCGCTTGAATCTCTGTTGGGGATGATTCCCGGAGCAGGTAAAGCTCTTAAAGGAGTCAAGGTCGATGAAAAAGGAATGGAACGAATGGTTGCCATTATAAAATCAATGACCACAAAAGAACGTCGAAACCCTAATATTATTGACGGTTCAAGAAAAAAACGAATTGCTGCAGGCTCCGGTAACAGTGTACAGGCTGTGAACCAGCTGCTGAAGCAATTTCATCAGATGCAAAAAATGTTTGGAAATATTAATAAAAAGAAGATGCGTGGGCTCCCCGGCGGGATGCCTCGTTTCTAAAGAAAACTCTTAAGGAGGTTTTTTAATTGGCTGTAAATGTAAGATTGTTAAGAATGGGCAAAAAGAAACAAGCGTATTATCGTATTGTTACTGCCGATTCACGCCGTGCCCGTGACGGTCGCTTTCTGGAGATTATCGGAACATATAATCCGATAAAAAATCCGGCTGAAGTGAAAATTCACGAGGACAAATTAACACAATGGTTAAATGAAGGTGCTACTCCGACTTCAACTGTTAAAACTCTTTTAACGCAAATTGGTTTTATTGAAAAATATAATAAAGCTAAAAAAGGTGAAGATGTTTCCGCTATTGAATTAAAAGGAATTATCACCGAGCGGAAAAAGAAAACCCGCAAAATTAAAAAAGCTGCTCTTGCTGCTGCCGAAGCTACTGCTGCTGAAGCTGCCGCTAAAGAAGCCGAAGCAAAAGAAGCTGCTGCTAAAAAAGCTGAAGAAGCAAAAGCCGCTGAAGAAGCTAAAACCTCAGAAGGTGATGCACCTGCTGAATAGCATAACAAAATGAGTATGAAAATTTATAAACGATACCTAACACACACATTGAAAAGGACGTAAGAATGAAAGATTTTGTCGGATTTATAGTAAAATCGTTAGTAGATAACCCTGATGCGGTTGATATTAAAGAAGTAGAAGGAAGCCGTACAACAGTGTATGAATTACGGGTTGGTGAAGGTGACCTTGGAAAAGTTATCGGTAAACAGGGTCAAACTGCTAAATCTATCCGTACTTTGCTTGCCGCAGTATCAGCAAGACAAGGTAAAAGAGCGGTACTTGAAATTTTAGAATAGTTTTGTGAATGATACATATATTATAATTGGCAAGCTCGGTCGAACAAGAGGTTTAAACGGTGAACTGTATATTACACCCGTGAGTGATGATGTCGAACGGTTTTTAGCTTTGGATGAAATCTTTGTGAAAAGCAAATCAAAGTGGAAAAAGTTTGAAATTATCTCAGCAACTCTTATTGGAAACCGCCCGGTAGTAAAACTGAAAGGTGTGAATAACCCTGAAAATGCTGCTGTGTTTACCAACCGTGAAATTGCTCTTTTAAAAGAAGACTTAGAAGATCTGCCCGAAGAATCTTTTTATGTTTTTGATTTGGTTGGGTGCCAAGTACAATGTGTGGACTCTTCAGAAACTATTGGTGAGATAATAGATGTAGAACAGTATCCGGCAAATGATGTCTATCTTATTGAGACAGACAAAAAAGAACAAATCCGTTTTCCGGCTGTGAAACATTTTGTAAAGTTAATTGATATTGACAATAAACTGGTAGTAATAGATAAAGCCGGTATAATAGAATAAGCCGGCTGTATAAAAATGAAATTTGAAATAATAACCCTCTTCCCCGATTTTTTCAGCCTATCGCTGAAACAATCACTTATAGGGAAAGCGGTTGAGAAACAGCTCTTTGAAATTAAAATAATAAATCTCCGCGAGTTTGCTTTTGACAAACATAAAACGGTGGATGAAACTCCCTATGGCGGCGGCGGAGGTATGGTTTTAAAAGTTGAACCTATTGATGCCTGTTTGAAATCGCTTGGCTATGTTCATTCATCTGCACATGTCAAAAACGACAAAGAAAAAATCATACTCACATCGGCTGCCGGCAAACAATTTTGTCAACCGACGGCGATTGAGTATTCACTTTGTGAACGGCTCACTATTATCTGCGGACATTACTTAGGTGTTGATGAACGGATATTGCAATTGTATGATATTGATGAATTATCTATCGGCGATTATATCTTAACCGGCGGTGAACCGGCTGCAATGGTAATGATTGAAGCAGTTGGTCGGTTGATTCCTAAGGTGCTGGGTAATTTTGAATCGGCACTTGAAGATTCTTACATGGACCAAATTGTCGGGACCCCATGCTATACCAAACCGGCTGATTACAAGGGTGTTGAAGTTCCCAAAGAACTGCTCAGTGGAGATCATAAAAAAATAAAAGAATTCAGAAGATTTGAAGCGATAAAAAAATGTCTGGAAAATCGACCGGATCTTTTAAGTAATGCTGATATTACAGATGATGAAAAACAATTTATTGAAGATAAAAAGAAATAGAATATAGAGATTGAAAGGAATGATTTCATGAAAAGAATTGCCCAAATTGAGAAGAGTTTTATGAGGGATGATATCCCTCCGTTTAACTCGGGCGACACTCTTCGTGTCCATGTGAAAATCAAAGAAGGTGACAAAGAAAGAATACAGGTCTTTCAGGGTGTTGTCATTGGCAGCCGTGGAAGCGGAACCAATGCTACTTTTACTGTTCGGAAAATGTCCAACGGTATTGGTGTTGAAAGAGTTTTTCCAACTAACTCACCTAATATTGAAAAAGTTGAAAAAATCCGTTCCGGTAAAGTCCGTCGTGCGAAATTATATTACTTACGTAACTTAACCGGTAAATCGGCACGTATCAAAGAAAAAATTGTTGATACACCAAAAAGTACAAAAGAGAAAAAAGCTAAAGCAGCTCCAAAAGCTAAAGCGGAAAAGAAAGCAAAAACATCAGAATAATAAAGTTAGAATTAGTAGGGCAGGATCCCTGTGATCCTGCCTTTTACTTTGCGTTATCAGGCTGTCATAGGACGGGTGGCGAACCCCTTGGGGTTCGTTTATTATTCTGGAATATAAACCCGCCGCAAGGGGATTGTTAATAAATTCCAATTTCCTGTCATTGCGAATCCGCCTAGGCGGATGCAGCAATCTTATGTTTTTGTTAAGCATTAAGCTTAGAGATTGCCACGTCTCGCTCGTTATCACTCACTCGACTCGCCAAAGACTGTATGGAGGGTTTATCTAATCCCACCGCAAGCGGGCTTGTTGATAAACCTATTAATGCGTCGTCGGGAACCCTTTCCCGAC
>CALCCW010000146.1:0-12629 GCA_937900185.1 uncultured candidate division Zixibacteria bacterium
TATTACAAATCCAATAAGTGGTATCAATGGCTGTTGTTGAATCAACACAGGTATAATCAGGAACAAGATGATCAATATTTCTCAGGGTCAGATAAAATGCTGCGTTGTGGGCAGGATTGTATTCAAAATTTGAATTTCCTAACACAGTAAAAGGAAAATTATTTTCAACCCGAATCTCCTTGACAGCCGGATTTTCAGAAAATTCAGCAACATATGACCTTCGTTCAGAATATCCGATACCTGCCGGTGCCAGCCCTGCCCGACTGCCGGTGAAATAATTCCAGAGAGCAAATTCGGAAAATGCTGTCTCAAACGTTTCTGTGCCGGATGATGCTGAATCGATAACTTCTCCGGTTACTTCTAAAAAATTTGGTCCGGCACCATATTCACCGCATTTCATCCAAATAGATTTTATAATATTTCTGTCAAATTTTTGCGATAAAAACAATGGAAAAACCACCGACCCATACGGATGAAAATCAGAGAAAGAATCATACTGCTGAATTGATGACATTGGACTATTAAAGAAAAACGGTAAATAAACATAATAGTCATTTATGTCGTCATAAACTTCTTCTTCCATCCAAACAGCAGACATTTCCATCCAAGTAGGTCCGGCAATAATGTTTGAAACAACTTCCGACTCAGTATAATCAATTCCAAACTGCACCATGTGGAAAAACTCATGTGCAGCGGTTACACGTACAGCATCTAAGGGACGGTTTGAATATATAGAGAATTCTTTATAATCATTATCTAATTCTAAAAATGCCGTTGCTGTGATTACTGTAGAATCAACATTGTATAACACAGAGTCGCTATAAGTTAAACCGTAAAATGCTCCTGAGAGATTTAAGAGATACACATCATACTTTTCATCTCCCCCTGCAACATAAAAAGAATCATGTATCGGTTCGGGATATCCGAGAACATTAACTTCATGCTCATACACTTCATCCAAAATACCTGCCACAGAATCAATATATCCCTCGGCACCTCCGGCAACACTACTATACACCGCATTTTCGCCGCTTGTTGTATAATGAATTAAGAATTTACCGGATGGACTAGTGCGTGTTGCATTAAGAAAATCAGGACGGTCTTGTAATTGCACCCCTGTGGATTTTAGAATTTGACTACTCAATTTATCATAATTAAGTTTAAAATCCCTTACGGCTGCCATCCCGCATTTTATCGGAAGCTTAGTCAATTTATTTTGTTCAATAAAAGAAGCCGACTGAGCTTTTGTTAATTGTCCGGTTACGTACATATAATTTTCAATAATTTCAAGCTGTTTTTCTTGAGAGATTTCAGCAGCTGAAATAGAACTGAACATTACACATAAAATTAAAGATACAGATAAAAAATATTTTTTCAAAACCGCCTCAATTCTTATCATCTTTTTCAAGCAATATTTCAAAATATTTATATGGGACTCTTTGAGAACCCACCGAACCATGCCGATCACTTACACCATGAAAATCAGACCCTCCGGTAACTAATAAACGATAACGGTCAGCTAAATGTTTATATCGGTCAATATCTGACATTTTGTGACTGGGATGGTACGCTTCGATTCCATCCAACCCGAGAGATGCTAACTCTTCCAAATATATTTCTTTATTATTTATTCCCGGATGAGCTAAAACCACTATTCCACCGGCATTATGTACTAAATCAATAGCATCTTTTGGAGTAAAATTCTCCTTCGCAACATACGCAGGACCATTATCACTTATATACTTGTGAAATGCTTCTTCGTAATACGATGTTAATGAGGCACTGTAAAGAACCTGAGCAATATGAGGTCGACCAACCACTGAACCGCTTGATACTTTTTCAACATCGGAATACGATATATCAAGTCCTAACTCATTTAATTTTTTCACCATCTTTTTTCC
Organism: uncultured candidate division Zixibacteria bacterium; assembly: GCA_937900185.1. Classification (GTDB taxonomy): domain Bacteria; phylum Zixibacteria; class MSB-5A5; order GN15; family FEB-12; genus QQUK01. Next base: position 1,902 of record CALCCW010000146.1, read on the forward strand.
ACGTTCTCTACGAGTAATCTGAAAATCATTTAAGACAGTTTGTAATTCACTATTTTCCGAATCAAATAAATATGCCAATAAATGAATATCTCCGTCTTCCAAAGAAACCGAAAGCTCTACGCCGGAAATCAATATAGGGTCATCCTCAGTAAGTAACTCTTTTATTTTCAAATAGCCTTCAATCGTATCATGGTCAGTAACAGAAAATGCACTAATCTTTTTACTTCTTACTATATCAAGAAGTTCCGATGGAGTTTTGGCTCCATCAGAACAAACTGTATGCATATGTAAATCTATGTATTGTTTCATCTAAATTGTAAAACCGCAGAGATGTATTATTTATAAGAAACAACTCTCAACTCTGGCTTTAATTCTTTCTGCTATTTCTTTGCCGTTTAAAATAATTGCATCTGCTTCTTTTGTCAGTTTTTCTACAAATGCTTTATCTGCTAAATCAACAAGATTTATTTTTACGTTATATCCGGCACCTTCAATCGCTGCCATACACATAAGACCTGCCACGCCGGCATCGGTCACTGAATTTTCATTACCTTTGTTCGCGACAACTTCTGCTAATTTTAAAACCTCAAGAGACTTCTGCATAACAGTTAATGGAACCATTGAAGCTTTTTTTGTTGCCTCTTCAATCTTGGCATCATCTTTTGTTTTAAATGCTGCCATAACATCGTTAAAAGCTTCCATATCGGTAACTATTAAAGTTTCGAGTTCATCTTTGAGAGGATCGCATTTGTCTCTTATTTCTGACAGCTCATTTTTTACCGAAGCGTACTGTTTTTTACCAACAGTCAAACGGCACACCATCGCAGACAATGCCGATGCCAACGCACCTGCCGATGCCGCCACAGAACCACCACCCGGAGCAGGTGACGACGAAGCTACTTCATCATAGAAAGAATCCCCTCCACCGCTTGTTGCTGCATCTTTGAGCTTTTCTTCTAAAATTTGGTCTTTGGAAAATCCTTCAAACCGCATATAAAAATCGGCAACATCTACAATTGCATCGTTTGGTACTAAACCAATTATTTCAGATGAGGTAACATTGACCCCATAACGGGTAGCTTCGGATTTTATCGTTTCAAAAACCCGAAAAATCGGTGTCTTGGTATAATTAACTAAATTCATAGAAATCTGAACTTGGTTGCGTTCTTTAATTTCAAAGCCGAGAGCTTTCACAAAACGATATCCGCCTTTAATTGACCGAATAGCATCGGCAATATTATCGGCAATCCATTTTTTGTTTGTATCAAGATAGACATTAAAAGCAACCAACGGAAAACGAACCCCTATCGCAGTTGCTCCTGCTTTGATATTCATCTTCGACGGACCATAATCAGGTTTACGACTTTTATCAGTTTCAATAGAATCCCTGATACCTTCGTACTGACCTTTTCTGACTTTTGCCAAGTTCTTTCTTTTGGGAGAGGATGCGGCATCTTCATAGAGATAAACCGGAATCTGAAGTTCATCGCCGACTTTTTTGCCAAGTTTATTGGCAAGCTCAACAGAATCTTCAATCGTCATATCACCGAGTGGAATAAACGGGCATACATCACAAGCACCCATACGAGGATGCTCCCCGGTATGCTTTGACATATCAATCAATTCAGATGCTTTTTTTATCCCTCGAAAAGCAGCATCAACTGCCAGCTTTGGATCACACACAAATGTAACCACGGCTCTATTGTGGTCTGAATCCATCTCATGGTCTAAAAGTACAACACCATCTTCTTCGGTGATTGCTTTACAAATTGCTTCAATAACTTCAGGACGACGTCCTTCGGAAAAATTTGGTACACATTCGACAAGTTTTGCCATTTTATACTCCGTTTGACTACTTAGCCAAGAACTGTTGTTTTAAACCCCATGCTAAAAGAGGTATCATTATTTCATGGTGTCCGACAAAGTTGAAACCTTTACCGGCATTTTTTGTTGGTCTGTTTAATATGTTTTCAGATGGTCGGTAGTGGGTAATCATATCAAAATTTGCTGTTGTAAGAGAGTTCTTTCCCTTTGAAAGATTTCGGGCAACAGTAAGTGCCTTTAAAAAGACTTCAGGTAAAAGAACTGCTGAACCGATATTAGCAAGCACACCTCCACGGTTAATATCTTTACAAATAGCAGCCATAATTCTAAAATCAATATGCGATGCTTCGCCTAATTTGGCAGCATCATAATTTGCATGCTGAGCAATAGTATCCGTACCTATACCAATATGAATAGTTGCCGGACAGTTTAATCTCTCTGCCTGAGCAAAAATAGAAAGTGAGCGGTATTTTGCCTTTTGTACATTTATATATCTTCCGCCGGCTTCGCCTAATCCGATTTTTTCTTGAGAGGCAAGCTGCTCAATTTCTGAAAACATCGCAGCTGTTTCTTTTACCATGCCAAAAGAACCGTCTATCAATCCTGCTTGAACATCTTCAGATGTTCCCCCATAAAAAGCAAGTTCTATATCATGAATCAAACCGGCACAGTTAAAAGAAACACCGGTAACAATATCATATTCCATCAAGTCAATTAAAATAGGGGTCAAACCGACTTTTATTGTATGAGCACCCAACAGCAAATGAAACGGTTTATTTTTTTTGCGGGCTTTATAAGTCAAACGAATAAATTCATTTAAATCAGATGCTTTGAGAAACTTTGGAAGAGTGTTAAAAAATTCTTGAGGCGAATTAATATCTATCGGTTTTGCAAATGATTTTATCTTTGTTTTAGTCGCTCGTTTTTTAATTGAATACGTTTTTACTAAAGATAAGTCAACAGGTTTGATTTTTTTCTTTGATTGAATCATATTTAATACTCCTCAATCTCACCGAGTTTGAAATCAGTCAACTCTGCCGATATAGAACCGACAATAACTTTTGTTTTCATTAGCACCGGCATTTTAACTCGGTCGTCTGTCAACCAAACTTTTACACTTCCCTTATTCTTGAATACACCAACCGAACTCATAAGCGGCTCAACAACAATACAATCAAAAGTACCGGCATCAACTGATATTTTTTCTTTTTTCAGAATTTTAACTTCTGTTCTGAATTTCCGTCCGTCAACAAAGTTGTCGATAAAAAACGATGTCCCTACTTTTAGCTCTTGGGTGCGAATATAATAGAGCATCGACAACGCATCTTGTACATAAGCCTCAACTGCAATAGTATCACCTTTATACACAGTAAAATGATTTACTTGGTCAAAATCATATTGTCTATCCGAACGGTAGCTTCCTTCTTTCAGATTTTTTTCAAATCTCCAGCTAAAAAGCCCGCCTGCATCTATGATTGTTTCGGCTCTGTCATCAACATTATAAAATGAAGAGAAAAAACTATTTGAATTTGCTTTGGTCACAATTTGAAAACAGGGACGTTCTTGATATTCAATCACATTGGCAACTTCCATGGTTGCCGTACCGGCATTAATAAAACCATAATTTATATCAAAAGTTAATTTTTCGCCGACCCCAAAAGCAACATTGTCAACATATCGTCCTATCGGGTCGGATGCATCAATTTCTCGATTATCAACAGAATCTGTTGCTGCCTCTGCAATTCCTATTTCAATTGTGACAAAATAAAAAATAGGTATCAGCCCGATACACACAATAGTCATAAGTAAAAATGATTGTAACTTTGATCGTTTCGGCATGTTAGTATTCGTTTATCCTTTTTACAATTTCTTCTAAATATTTGCCTAAGTATTCACCTATTTCCAAAAAGGTTTCATTATACACCGACAGCTCCTGCCCTATAGGGTCAGATAAACCTTCACCTTCAGCACTTTGGTCAGGAAAATTTTTAAATAAATAGGTTTTACCGGCAACATCTTTTCGTAAACGAAGTATCTCAGTATAATGACTCGGGGTCATAGCAAAAATAAGATCTGAGCTGTCTAAAAGTTCCGATGTCAGCCCTTGTGATTTATGACCGGAAATATCCGCATCCCAAATCTTTGCTGCTTCAATAGCATACAGCGTAGCAGGAAAACCGGTTGCCGCTGACGTACCGGAGGAAATTACTTCATATTTATTGTTTAGTTCTTCTTTTTCCAAAAGCACTTTCATAGCACCCTCTGCCATTGGTGAACGACAGGTATTGCCGGTACATACAAACATTATTCTGAATATTTTATCCATTTTTAATTCATTAACTTTCAACTTTTAAAATTATATGTTCTTTACTTATAGACCCCACACGGTGAAAAGACAATTCGTTGGAGGAAACATCAACAACAGTCGAAGGTGCATTGGTAAGATACCCGCCATCAACATACAAAGAAACCGAGTCAGAAAATTCATTTGTAATCTCTTCTATTGACTCACATTCGTTCTTACCGGAAATATTTGCCGATGTTGCCGAGAGAGGGAAATCAATGCGTGACAATAAATCAGCTATGAATTTTGAACTGGAATACCGTATTCCAATTTTACCTCTGGAAACAACATATTTTTTCATTGGTATCTTTGACGTTAAAATTAAAGTAAGCGGTCCGGGAAGATATGCTTTGGCAAGTTTTTCTGCTGAACGAGTCAATTCACCATATGCAAATATTTCATCATACGATTTCACAAAAATAGCTGTCGGCATAAATCCGGGGCGTTGTTTGGCTTGGTAAAGTTTTTCAAGAGCGGCATCATCTGAGGCATTCGCTAAAAGCCCATACCGTGTTTCAGTTGGCACTACGATAAGCTCTCCGTTTTGCAATGACGTGACCGCATCAGAGATAATTGTTTCATAAGATTCTTTTGTTATAACTGCTATTTTATTCACTGTCGTTTGACTTATCTTTATTTTTTGTTTCATCTTGTAAATAGAGAGAATCTATAATCTCGGGAATAATCATTTCATCATACATTGGAGAAATCTCTTTCACATTGACAGTAACTACCACCACCCATGCATTTTTATATCCTGAAGATTTTACCCGTTGTTGATATGCTTCTGCTTTTTCTCTATTTGAAAAATTGCCGACTCTAATTTTATAGTACGGCACTTCATAATCTAAAAACACCGGACGGTCAAAAATCTCTTCAGCTACTATCTTGGCATGCCTTGATTCCCCAAATTTTTTACTGGAAAATATCTGTACCCGATACGCTTGAGAATTTAAACTGTCAATCTCATCAGGAATATTTTCTATACGCTGATATGCAGAATCTACTTGTTCGGGTTCTACATCTTTGAGAATAGAAGAACCTGCAATCACACCAGATTTGGGATTTTCTAAAGGTATAATTTTACTATCACCCGGAAGGTCTAAAAGATTTATTTTATCGGAGTTCTCTTGTTGCTTCTGCACGCTTTGAGAATCTTCTGATGGTAACACCTGACTCTTAGGTTTACACCCAACAATAACAAAACACACCAATACAACAAATAAGAAATTAGAGATATTTTTTTGTGCTGTCATTTTTCCCTAACTCAGCTAAGATTTCTTTCACTCTGCCAACTTCCGTTTTGTGAGCTACCATTGTTATATTATCTGTTCGTACAATTACCAAATCTGAAACCCCCAGGCACGCAATAATACCATCTGCCTCATTATACACAATAGTTTCAAAAGAGTCTAATAAAAGCGATTCACCAACTATGACATTATTGTCTCTTGTTAAATCTTTATACCTCGGTAGTGCATTCCATCCGCCAATATCATCCCAAATAATATCAGCTTTGATTGTCAGTACATTTTCGGCATATTCTAAAACAGCAAAATCAATAGAAATAGATACTGCTTTTTTAAAAAGTTCTTCTCGGGCAGAAATTTCAGTATCTGTTCCAATATGCTCAGCATATTTTTCGAGTTCCTCAGCAAATTCCGGTTGAAATTTTTTGATAGCTTTTAATATAGAATCAGCAGACCAAATAAACATACCGCTGTTCCAAAGATACTGCTGTGAGTAATAATATTCATACGCTACAGGAGCCTTTGGCTTTTCGGCAAATGCAGCAACTTGGAATGTTTTATAATTTCCAACATGCTCAAAAGAACTACCGAGTTTTATATAACCATACCCTGTTTCAGGTCTGGTCGGGACAATACCGATTGTAATCAAACAATCTTTTTCTTTGGCAATATCACAGCCTTCTTTGATAATCTGTTGTAATTTTTCTTCGGGTCGAATAAGATGATCCGCCGACAAAACCACCATTATTGCCTCAGGGTCGTTATGGCGTAAATGCACTGCCGCTAACCCAATAGCTACACATGTGTTACGTCCGACAGGCTCTGATATTATTTGAGACTTATCTAAAATATCAACATTATTTAAAATAAAAGTTTCCATTGAACGACTTGTTACAATACGGAAATTTTCTGTGGGAATTATCGGAAGCACCCTATCCATTGTCTCGACCAACATCATTTTATCCGATGTTAATTTCAAAAATTGTTTGGGACGTTCTGAACGGGAAAGAGGCCAAAACCGTTCACCTTTTCCACCTGCTAATACGACACCATATATCAATGTAAACTCCTTACAAAATTTGTATTAATCTATTGATAATAATAGAGTTAATAGCCGGAGTCAAGAAAAGAAATCGGGAGATTTTTTTTTACTCCTATTGAGTAAGCAACATATATATTTATGCTTTAAATTTCGATAAAAAAATGTCTCTTAGCAGTAAAAAATAAATCATTATTACTCTTCTTTTTTGCAAGTAGAGCAGGTCGAAAATCCAAAAATCGCATAAGGAGGACACCATCCTATTAAACCGGTGATTATCGGAATTACCCCAAGGTACGCCCATGGAGACATCGGTCCCCAAAATGCAAGTGATATTATAGCCAATCCAACAATTACCCGAATAACTCGTTCTGCAGAACCTATGTTCTTTTTCATATCTTTACCTTTCTAAAGTTTTGTCTTATAAAGACAAAACAGATTTAAGTTAATATATGTTCCCAACTTATATTTCAAATTCTTGTGAGGAGACGAGTGGCACACCGCTTGAGGTGTGTTTACTGTTCATAACAATGTGTGTATGGGTGTCTCCTTTTTTGTGGGGCGGCTCGCCTAAGCGAGTCCTTGTCTGCCCCTCCCCATCACCCTACAATATCCCTACAAACTATAACTACTTTATCAATCTTCTCTATATCATAGTGATAGCTATAATGGAAAATTATATAAACAAAAAACATACAACAATTACAATTATATTCACCACAATACTTGTAGCGATAAATTGTATTTCACTAAACGAACCCATTTGTAACTGTAGGATTCTGGCATACCTGAACCAAATTCGGAAGAATAAACTGCTATTTCAAATTCATGCAACTGATAACTAACTCTTTATTTTCAGTTTATATGATGGAATCCGGCTGAATTCTTTAAGCATTTTCACCCGTCTTTCGATAGCTTCTTTTTTCAAAGAAACCGTTTTTCGGCAGCTGAAATTTTCTACACAATATGATGCCATCACTGTTCCGGTTACTAATGCCCGCCTGAAGTTATCTTCTGACAGTTCTTTAACATTTGACAAATATCCCATTGTACCGCCGGCAAATGAATCACCTGCTCCGGTAGGGTCTTTGACTTTTTCAAGCGGTATCGCCGGAAGTGAGAAAAAACTCTTTTTGCCAAAAAGCTGCACCCCATGGGCTCCTTTTTTGATAATGACATATTTTGCCCCAAGTTTGAGAAGTTCTTTGGCTGCTTTTGGAAGAGACGACGTATTGCAAAACTGCATAGCTTCACCGTCGTTAATACAAATTACATCAACTTTGCGGAAAACTTTTTCTAAAAGTTTAGGTTCTATCGTAATCCAAAGATTCATTGAATCACAGAGCGTAAGTCTCGGTTTTTTTACTTGGTCTAAAACTTGTAGCTGTAAGGCAGGATGGATATTACCTAACAAAACAGACGGAGCATTTTTATAAGAATCTGGAATAACCGGATTAAATGTTTCAAAAACATTAAGTTGGGTATCTCTGGTGACAGCATGATTCATATCTCCCTCATAGTAGCCTGACCAAAAAAATGTTTTGCCGTTTGTATCAACCTGTAAACCTTCTAAATCAACTCCTCGTTTTTTGAGCATGTTGATATGTTTTTTCTCAAAATCAGAACCAACTACTCCAACAATACCGGGGGTCGTAAAATATGACGATGCCACCGATGCATACGTAGCTGAACCGCCTAATGCTCGGTCAACATGACCTGATGGTGTATCAATAGTATCAACTGCTACCGATCCGACTATAAGTAATTTCATACAAATTCTCCATACAATTATTGTTTATATAAATTGAGAATAAAGTATAGTAGATAATATATAGATTCAAGTTTTAATTAGTAAGAGATTTAACAGGCAATCAAACTGAGCAAAATAGAATTATACCTTGTTTGTTCCGAATCAATTTCAATAGGGCAAACTACCGGCACTTTTCCTCCGAGTATGACTCCCCCAATTTCAGAGTCAGAAAACAGGCTAAGAGCTTTATATACTCCGCCGGCTGTTTCAATATTTGGTGCGACCAAAATATCCGCATCACCTGCAACTTCAGAATCGGTCAATCCTTTTATCTCTGCGGCATGTTTGTCAATCGCAATATCAAACGACAACGGTCCCTCTACAAAGTACTGTTTTGCACAATCTGCATACATTTTAGTTAGCTCATCAGCTTCGACAGTCACTGGCATTTGCTTATAAACAACTTCAACAGCAGCAAGCAGAGCAACTTTAGGTATAGGTATGCCAAATCTATGTACAAAATTAACTGCTGAATCAATTATATTAGATTTTATGTTTATATCCGGTTGGCAATGCACAAACCCATCTGTCAGAAACAAAAATTTATTATATTCTTTTGTTTTGCATAAGGCAATATGATGTACTTTTTGCAAGTCACAAAATTCTCTGTTTTCATAAAAAAGTTTTTCAATAAAATTCACATGATGATAACTTCCTTTGATAATTAAATCAATCTCTCCCTCACAGGCAAGTTTACCTGCTGTTTCAACTGCTTTGTATGGTTCAACAAAATCTAAAATTTCTATATCTGTAATATCCAGTTTGTTTTTTGCTGCTTTTTTATGTATTAAATCTTCATCACCGATAAATATAGGTTCTATAAGATTTTTTGAAGATGCTTTAAGTACAGCATATAAAGTAGTTAAATCCGAGGGAGCAACAAAAGCTGCTTTATATATTTTTTTATTTTGTAAAATCTGTTTTTCTAATTGGTCAAATGATGTTATTGACATAATTTTTCACCCCAAATATTGTGCTGTTGGTAGTAATCAGCCACAAGCACCGCCAAGGCAAGAGATGTTTTTTTGTTTTGCACTGTGTCCGAACGGGAGACAAGCGAAACCGGCACTTTTGCCCCGATAATGACACCTGCAAAGACAGCATGAGCAAAATTAACTAATGTCTTAGCGATGATATTACACTCTTCTATTGAACCTGCCAAAAAGATATCAGCATCACCGACAACTTCACCCTTGTCATCTTTGCTTGTTTTAATAACAGCTTTATCAAACGGCATCGGAGCTTGGATAAGAACTTCTGGATATTTTTTTGAGACATACGGAACCAGTTGTGCAACATCTTCTCTTACATGTGTTTGTTTGTTGTAAATTTTATCGTATGGTGCCGACACAGCAATCTTTATAGGAGCAAGTGACAGAGCTTTGCTGACAAGAATTGCATTTTCGACTATCTGCTTTTTCTGATTTATATCAGGCAGCACAACCATACCGCCATCTGTCATATTCAGTAATTTATGATAACCGTCTATGTCTAAAATAGCACAGTGTGATAAAACAGAATTACCTCGCAGATTATACTTGCTGTCTAAAAGAGTTTTCAAAAGTGACGAGGTCGGCAGAAACCCTTTCATAACCGCATCTGCTTTACCATCTGCCGCTAATTGAATAGCAGCATGAGCAGCTTCTGTAATATCCGGTTTATCTATTATTTCAATATCTGAAATATCAATTTGTTTTTTTAAGGCAATAGATAAAATCTTAGTTTTGTCACCGACTAAAATCGGCTCTATATACTTATCAGTTTTTGCTTGTACAACAGCATCTAAAACATCAGCATCTTGTGCTGCAGCAACAACAATTTTCTTTTTCCTACCGTCCTGAGCTATTGCAATTGCTCGATTGATAAGCTGGTCTGATGATTTTATTGGTTGTTTTTTCATCAGTCTGAATTGTATTCTTTTAGTTTTTCTTCACCTTTTAGAAAACGGAGTCCTGCCGATGCGAGTGCTTCCATCTCAAATTCCCCCGGTACAACAACAACTTTTCCTAAAAATGAAATATATTTTAATATTTCGCTTACGAGTCTTTCAGAATGAGCCATACCGCCGGTTAATACAATTGATTCAAAATTACCTTGCAAAACAACAGCTGCTGTTCCGATCTCTTTAGCAATTTGATATGCCATCGCATTAAAGTATAAGAGTGCCTTATCATCTCCCCCATCAATTAATTTCTCGGCATCACGTAAATCAGCAGTTCCGATATATGCCTGTAAACCTGATTTTTTTGACAACTTGGCAATAAGCTCTTCTTTGCTAAATTCCCCCGAATAGCAAAGTTCCACCAAACCGCCGATAGGTACTGCTCCGGCTCTGTCAGGTGAAAATGGTCCCATCCCCAAAAGAGCATCGTTGACATCGATAATTTTTCCATACTGTACCGATGCTACCGAAATACCGCCCCCCATATGCACCCCAACAAAATCGCGTTCTTCCAACCGT
>CALCCW010000147.1:0-16323 GCA_937900185.1 uncultured candidate division Zixibacteria bacterium
GATCTCCGTGAAGTACTCATCCGGCGCTGTCAGGTGAAAATCGTCGCAGCCCGAAAAGAGCATCGTTGACATCGATAAGTTTTCCATACCGTACCGATGCGACCGAAATACCGCACCCCAGATACACCCCAACAGAAATGAGTTCTTCCAACTGTTTGTTTTGTTTTGCTGATTGACGACGGCATACTTCTTTAATGTTTAGAGCATGCACCCGACACTTACGCACTATTTCCGGTACACCGCTTACTCTGGCTATATCTGAAAAATTATCAACAGTTATCGGGTCGGAAATAAGTGAGGGAACATTATATCTATTGGCAAGATGGTCGGCAATGATTGCTCCCAAATTAGATGCATGGTTTGAATAGCGTGCTGATTTTAGATCATCAAGCATTTTCTGATTAACAGCATACGCTCCTCCCTCTAAAGGACAAAGGGGAGCTCCTCTTCCCACAACTGCTGACAGAGATTTTAAATCAAAATCTATGGAGTCAATCCAGGAATCAATTGCTTCAAGACGCAGTTGAAATTGATCCGCAACATTTTCAATGTTAGAAAGTCCTTCTATCTTATGACTAATCTGAATTTCTGATAGTTTTCGGTCATCTTCAAAAAGTGCTGCCTTAGTAGATGTTGACCCCGGATTTATAATCAGCAATCGAAATGACATGTTATACCTCAAGAACTAAAAGTTTGATTTCTCTCCCTTTGTTGAAAGCCTTGATATTTATTTCGACAAATCTTTCTTTCACCCGATTTTTGATAACATCAATCCATAAATCTGAAGGGAACGGCATATAATTAGAAAGTATACCTAATAATATCGTATTCACTAAACGAGGATTTCCAAGTTCTGAGGCAATTTTATCAGCATCGACCGCTATAACTTTGTTAGCTTTTTCTCTCATCTTTTCAACAGAATGCTCAGGATACGAAAGACCTTTTGTTGATGTAACAATTGCCGGAATAAGTTCTGTCTGCGAAACAATTGCGACACCGTCTTTTTTCATCCAATCTAAAGCTCTTAAACCTTCGGCTTTTTCAAATGAAATAAGAATATCAGCCTGCCCATACCGAATAGTCGGAGCATACACTTTTTTAGCTATTTTTATATGTGAGGAAACAATACCGCCTCGTTGAGACATACCGTGAACTTCAGATTTTTTCACATCAAACCCAAACCGCATGGCAGTTTCTGATATTATTTCTGATGCCAGCAAAACACCCTGTCCGCCTACACCTACTATTAAAATTGCATACTTATTTTCAGACATATTATACCTACGCTTCCACAAATTGACTTTTTAACATTATTGCCTCCGGAGGACAAACTTGAGCACACAATGTACATCCGGTACACAAAGTTTCATCTATTACAGCTTTTGGATAACCATGTTTATTCGTTTCTTCAGATGCTGAAATCGCAGGACATGAGATTTTAAAACAAGCAGAACAAGCAGTACATAATTCTAAATCTACTTTATACGGTTCATCCATTATACGAGCAGGCATTAAAACACACGGACGAGTAGTAAGTATCACCGATGGTTCCGGTGCAGCTACTTCTTCTTTAACAGCATGTAACACCTGATCATATTCATAAGCGTCAACATTGACAAGTCTTTTTACTCCCAGGGCTTTCACCAAAGTTGCAATATCAACCTTAACAGCCTTTTCTCCCATAAGTGTTTTTCCTGTTGCCGGATGCTCTTGTCCGCCGGTCATGGCTGTTACAGAATTATCTAAAATCATAACTGTAACATTACTTTTATTATAGACCGCATCTAAAAGTCCGGTAATACCTGAATGGAAAAAAGTAGAATCTCCGATAACAGCAACAGTTCCTTTTTTAGATCCCTGTACTTTTCCCATACCGATTGCATTGCCGATAGAAGCTCCCATGCATATACAGGTATCCATCGCATTTAAAGGTTCTAAGACACCAAGAGTATAACAACCGATATCACCTGTAACCGCAACACCTGCTTTTTTAAGTGCCATAAATGCACCCCGATGAGGACACCCCGGACAAAGAACCGGAGGACGAGGGAACATATCTTTTTCCACACCGATTTCAGCAACTTTGACATCATTGATAATACCTGCTTTATAGAAACCTTCAGCAACTCGATATGGAGATAGTTCACCTTGGATACCAAAATATTTTTTTCCCTCTACTTTGATACCGGCAACTTTTATTTGATCTTCGATAAACGGCTCTAATTCTTCAACAACTAAAACAGTATCATGACTGTCTACAAACTCTTTAATTTTCTTCATCGGCAATGGATATGTAAAACCGAGTTTGAGATAATCAAAATCAGGTTCAACATCTTTGGCATACTGATATGAAACACCGCTTGTAATAATACCGATTTTGGAGCCGTTATTTTCAATAAGATTCAACAATGTTTCTTCTGAGAATTTTTTTAGTTTTGCCAACCGTTCTTCAACAAAAACATGACGACCCCGGGCATTTGACGGAATCATTACATACTTAGAGGCATCTTTGACATATTCTTTCTTCACGCTTTCCAACGGCTCTTGTAATTCAACTATACCTTTTGAATGAGAAATTCTAGTTGTCATTCTAAATAAAACCGGAGTATCAAATATCTCTGATAATTCATAACCGGTCACAACCATATCTTTTGATTCTTGTGAATCCGATGGTTCAAGCATCGGAATATTGGCAAATTTGGCAAAATATCTGTTATCTTGTTCATTTTGTGATGAATGCATTTGTGGATCATCTGCTGATACAATTAAAAATCCTGCATTCACACCGGTATAGGCATGAGTCATAAATGGATCCGCAGCAACATTAAGCCCCACATGTTTCATTGTTACTAAAGCTCGACCGCCTCCAATTGAAGCTCCTACACCAACTTCGTAGGCTACTTTTTCATTTGGAGACCACTGAGCATACAGCGATGGAAACTTGGCTGCAATTGTTTCCATTATCTCTGTTGATGGTGTCCCCGGATATGCCGAGGCAAGTTTCACACCGGATTCAAAAGCACCGCGGGCAACCGCTTCATTTCCTGATAGTAATTCTTTCATTTTTATCTCACATATTTCATAATTAGTATACTTCTTTAATATTAACTTGATAGTGCTGATTTCATACAGCAACATCTGTGAATCTTTTCACAAAGCAAAGTATAACAAATTGCACTTACAGTCGCAAGTGCTTTTTAAGGGACTATTTAAGTCTTGTATTGCCACATTGTTATTGACAGTCCTTCTCTTTTTTTGTAAATATTATAATTATTTATTTATAAAAAGAGATTGCAGGGATATATGAGAAAATTAAATTGCTGGGAATTTAAACAATGTGGTAGACAACCCGGTGGAGAGAAAGAAAAAGAGCTAGGTGTTTGCTCAGCAGCATCAGAAATAAAATTCAATAAAATAAATAGAGGAGTCAACGGCGGTAGATATTGCTGGAATGCTGATGGAACGTTATGTGAATTTCAAATTCACGGCACTTTTGCTCAAAAACAAAATATATGCCGAAATTGCGATTTTTATAAATTAGTTAAAACTGAGGAAATACCCAGTTTTATTGAATAGCCTACTTTTTTTGCTCAATTTTCTTTTTAAGCTGTTCTATTTCAATAAATTTCAAGTAACGCCATTTCCCCAATTTTAAGCCATGGGTCGTTATACCGCCAAACTCTATACGACGCAGACTGACCACTTTATGTCCGACTGCTTTACAAAGTTGTTTTACTTCTCGTTTACGCCCTTCTGTAAGAACAATGCGTATATGAGTTGTGTTTTTTACTCTCTTTAAAATCTCAACTTTACCTTTGCCGACAGCACCATCTTCAAGTGTAATTCCTTTAGCAATAGCCTGTGAACCGGCTGTGGTAAAATGTCCGGCAACCTTGACATCATATATTTTTTCAATTTGAAATTTAGGATGTGTCAATTGATACGCCATATCCCCATCATTTGTTAAAAGCAAAACACCTTCTGTATCATAATCCAAACGCCCAACCGGATACACCCGTACAGGTAAATCTTTTAAAAAATCTAAAACTGTTTTTCTTCTAAACGGATCATGTAATGTCGTCATGACATTTTGCGGTTTATTAAACAGCACATATACTTTCTGCTCAACAACTTCCACGATTGTACCGTCAACTTTGACAATATCGTTCTCCATATCAACTGACTGTCCGAGTTGTTCAACAGTAATATCGTTGATAGTAACACGTTTTTCAGAAATAAGGTTATCAGCTCCCCGTCGAGAGGTTACTCCGCAAAGAGAAAGATATTTGTTTATTCGTACGATAGATTTTTTCATGGGCGGTTAATAAATGTTTTGAGAATTCAATCTTTTTTATGTTTGGTCAATGTCGATAATAACACTATTATCTGTTTGTTTTGATTCCGGTTTAATTTCTCTATCCGGCTCTTCGACAATTTGGGTCTGTTCTGATTTTTCTGTTTCTTGAGTAATTTCAAAAGAATCATCAGAAACATTCAGCTTTATATTTTCAGACTCATCATCAATTTCTGATAAAACTAATTCTGTTTGATTTTGTGGCTCAGCTGAGACAATTAATTCTTCAATTTCGGACATTTTTGGTAATTCAGTTATTTTATTAAGTCCAAAGAATTTTAAAAATTCATCAGTCGTACCATATAATAATGGTTTCCCGACCGTCTCTGCTCTGCCCTTGATAGTCAACATTTTCTTCTCGAGAAGATTATGAATGACACCATCAGAAGCAACCCCGCGAATCATCTCAACGTCAGTTTTTGTAACAGGTTGTTTGTAGGCAACTATTGCTAAAGTTTCTAAGGCAGCCCTTGTCAAGCGGAGTTTCCGAGTGCGTGAGAACATCTCTTGTACAAATCCGGTAAATTCCGGCATTATAAAAAATTGATACCCGCCTGCTAATTCTCGAATACGAAAAGAACAACCCGACTCGACATATCTATTATTTAATTCAGCAACAGCTTTGGCAACTTTAGAACTGTTGAAGTTATCAAGTAAATCGGCAATTTTTTTCCCTTGTAATGGATCAGGGGATGCAAGAATCAGTGATTCAACAACAGATATTTTAAAATTATCATTCATATTTTATTCTTCCACTTTTGTTTCTTTAATAGCGGTCACATCAATTAAATCTATATCCAAATTATCGGCATCATACTGTTCTCCGCGATACACCCGAAGTTCTGAAAATGGCACCGATTGAAAAATTGCTATTCGATGTGAACGGGTCAATTCCAACAGAGCAATAAAAGTAACAACCGCAACTATTTTTTTGGGAACATCAGTAAACAATTCTTGAAAAGTCGCAAACTCTTTTACTTTTAATGCGGTTAAAACATACACAATACGTTCTTCAATTGAGATTTCTTCATTTTCAACATCATGAAATGTCTCTTCTTTTTTGGCAGTCATAACTTCCTTGAAAGCACCAACTAAATCAAACAATGTCGTCACTTGCTGCAATTCCACCTTACCGTCTATTTTTGTAATCGGAGATGTAGGTACAAAATTCTGTTCTTCCAAAAGAGCTTTGTCTTTTAATATTTCGCCGGCTTCTTTGTATTTTTTATATTCAATCAAAGCCATAATCAACTCTTCACGCGGATCATGTTCATCCTCGTTCTCAGTATCACGGGGCAGTAAGAGTCTGGTTTTAATTCGAATCAAGGTTGCCGCCATCAATATAAAATCACCGGCAATTTCTAAGTCCAACGATGTCATCATCTCAACATATTTCAAATACTTTCGTGTAATCTTGGCAATCGGAATATCATAAATATCCACTTCTTCTTTTTTAATAAGATACAAAAGTAAATCAAGAGGACCATGGAAAACCGCCAAATCGACCTGATAGTCTGCACTATTATTTTCTAAATTTAAATTTTGAAATTCGTTGTCCATTATTTTTTCTTTCGGTAGGAGATTTTCATCGCTGAGCGAACTTTTTCCATCATATTGGAAGCTCTTTGTCTTGCCCGTTCACCTCCGGTAGCTAAAACATCCCACACATAATTTTCATCTTCTAATAACTCTACTCTTTTATCCCGAATCGGTCGGAGAGCATTATTGAGATTATTTGATAATTTCATCTTACAATCAACACATCCCAAAACTCCGCTTTTACATTCAGGAGCAATTTCATTTTCAGGATTGTCTGTGTAAACTTTATGCAGCAAAAATATCGGACAACCGTCAGGATTACCCGGGTCACCTTTGCGTTGTTTTTTCGGATCTGTATAAAATGATTTTAACCTTTTTTCAGTCTGCTGTTCGGTAAACTCTAAAGGAATATGATTATCATACGATTTTGACATTTTACGGTTATCAGAACCTAAAATAAGTGGTATTGTCGTAAAGAGAGCTTCCGGTTCTTTAAATGTTTTTTTGTAAATCGTATTAAAACGCTGGGCTAAATCTTTTGCAAGCCAGATATGTTTTTCCTGATCTTTTCCAACGGGAACTTTGTCGGCATTGTAAAGACAAATATCGGCAGCCTGCAAAACCGGATAGCCTAAAAATCCATAAGAATCAAGTTTTTCTTTTTTATCCTGATAGGTCGGCATACGGGTCAGAGTCGGAACTGTGATAAGCATTGAAAATAGAAGATGCAGTTCGCTATGCTGCGGTACTTCAGACTGAATAAAGATGGCACATTTTTTAGGGTCTAAACCGACAGAAAGAAAATCGACTGCCATCTGAAATATCTTCTCTTTTATCGGTTTTGTGTTTTTGAAATCTGCGGTAAGAGCATGTAAATCGACAATACAGCAGTACATCCAGTAATTATCCTGCAATTCAACCCAATTTCTCAAGGCACCTTCAAGATTGCCGACATGAAGTGACCCGGTCGGCTGCATACCGGAGAGAATTGTTTCTTTTTTCTCTTTTTTTTCGAGGACTATTTTTATTTTTGGGGCTTCTTCTATTACAACATCAGTCATCTGTAAGAGTTCTTTCTTCAGTCAATTTAACAGATTTTTTCAGACAAATAGTACACAGAAAGCTAAGAGAAATCAATTAAAAACTATCTTTATTTCACTGAGGTGAACGCTTCGACAGTATTGAAATAATTATGACAAATATATATAACAAGTCATGTTGCCCGCTTAGACGGGGTCAAAGGGGCAGATTTTAAAACACCACTTAACTGACTCTTAAAAGAGGGGAAATGACGATTATAAAAATATTTTATCAACATGCATTATTTCCCCCCTCTCCGTGCTTGCCACGGAGTCCAGTCCTTTCGGTTTGAAAAATGGGTTCGTTTCGCATATAAAACATCTTTTAATAGCCGTTTTTTCATGATCTTTTTCGTTGTAAGCAAAACAGATGTATGCTATTACAGCGAAATGGCTTTGCCTTAAAAAATGGCTTAAAGCCATTTTTATTAATATTTTTTGTAGTGTTTTTGTGCATGTAAATTCTCCTTGTAACGAAAACTTATTCATAATAGAGAATGGTGTTGGAAATTACTATGGAGTTGTAGTAAATGTGAGGTTTAAGATTGTCAGACGAAGACGTCTGCCATGCACTGGCATATAGGATGAAAAGAAAGTGGCAGATATGGGCGATTGCTAATTGTCAGGTCTCGGGAAGACCTGACCTACTGAGCTAATCTTAGACTTTACTCAGTTTGTATTTTTGTATGGCGGAAATATTTAGCATTTCCGCCATAAATGGCAGAACCACTAAAGGGTTCTACCCTACTCTTTCTTGGAGGTTTTGGAGATGTCTGCTGTTCACAAAAATTAAGTTTATTAGAATTGGATTATCTATGTCGTAGCAGAAAATTGCTTGGAATCGATAAACAGATATGGTTTCCATAGTTCATCAACTGAATAATGACGCTGAATAAATGTTATAAATGTCGGACGAACCGGTTTTCGTAATAGTTGCATACCGGCTTTTTCAGGCATCATATTTCCTTTTTTATTGTTGCACTTGGCACAGGAACAAACCAAATTTTCCCAACAGTCTTTTCCACCAACTGTTTTCGGAATAATATGATCAACAGTCATAGACCCTTTGGAAGTACCGCAGTATTGACAGGTTTTATGGTCGCGGATTAAAATATTTTTACGAGTCAACATAATTCGTTTGAATGGAACATGTTTGTACTGCCATAACCTGATTACCGCAGGAAGTGCGTAATTTTTTCTGACCGTACGAATAGGCGTTCCCTCTTTGTTAGCAATTATTTCAACCTTACCTTGAAATGAAAGCACTATTGCACGACGAGCCGAACAGACGGTTAAAGGTTCGTAGTTTTGGTTCAGCATTAAAACCGAACGATTTATTATTGAGCCGTTCATACACGATACTCCATATAAAAAAGTATGCCGGTTGACAAAAGATGCAGGGCTAAGATGTTTCCGGCAATAAAGCAAGTAAAGCTTTGAAAGTCGATAGGACTTTAAAAGTCCTGAGATATAAAATGGAACAATTATTGATATTTGTCAATAAGAAAGATGAGGAGTGCTTTCTGATTGTCTCAATAAGAGGTTTGTCAACAGTTCCAAAGCTGATATATAGAAGCAGGTCGAAACCACAGGGGTTTCGACCTGCTATTTGTCCGACCTAACGACAGGGAAATACCCTGTCATTACAAATATTAGGTTCAGGCATGCCAGAACCCTACAATTCTTATAAGCTTATTTTTTCAACAGCCCCAGCATATCATCAACTGCTTGCTTCAAACCCAACAACAGAGCTTTTGAAACTATCGCATCGCCAATTATAAACGATTGAAACAACTGCAATTCAACTAATGGTTTGATATTTTTATAATGCAGCCCTCTCACACCATACAGCGAAAGACTATGCCTTACCGCCGACTGAGCAGCTTTGTCAATTTTATCAAGTTCTGACTGAGCATCTTCAATTGTTCGTGCTTCAGAATAACCTGCACAATTCAGAACAACAACCGATGCGTTCGCTTTTGCAGCACCTTTAATTTCGTCAGGTTCCGGTTCCACAAAATAACCGACTTCAATACCTACCGCATTTAATTTGTTCGTAATAGTTCGATAATCAACCGGAGCAGAGTTAAAATCAATCGGCGACAACAGAGAATCCGAATCGGCATGATCAGCGGAAAAAATAACAGTATGAGGTTTGATTTCTATGATTTTTTCAATTGCTTCTTCTGATGGCGGTGTTTAATAATTAGTTTTGATTTTACTATACCTTTTAATAAATATAAATCACGCTCTCGAATATATTTTCTATCACGACGAAACTGCACCAATACCGCATCAACACCATATAATTCACCAAGCATTGCAAGTTGTGAAGGGTCCGGTTCATTTTGTCTTGATGCTGATCGAAGCACCGCTGCCATATCTACATTAAAAGTCAATAACGACATAAAATATTCCTTTATATTATTTCACAAAAGATGTGAGACAAATTTGTATTAGTTCTTATACGGTAGGATATTACGAAGGACGAACAAATTAGTCAATTTTAAAAAGTTTTCTAATGAGATTTGTTCGGCACGAACTTTATCAGATAATCCGCATTCTTCTAAAAGTGATATATTTTCATCAGATTTAGGTATCAATGATAAAGTAAGATTATTAAGAAGCGTTTTGCGACGCTGTGAAAACGCCGCTCTAACAACCTGCTCAAAAATATCAGGATATTTGACATTAATGTTTTGTCTTGGGATTAATTTTACAAGTGATGACTCCACTTTTGGTGGAGGAGAGAAATGTTTTGGTGCTATATGAAAAAGCAGTTCTACATCAAAATAAAGCTGTGTAAAAATCGCCAGAGGTGACCAATCTTTGCTGGCGGGTTGTGCTGAAAGCCGTAGGGCAACTTCTTTTTGTGTCATAAAATAACCTGCTTGAACATCTTTATGACGTTTGCACACCCATTCTACCACAGGAGTTGTAATATTATATGGAAGATTACCAACCAGAATATAATTTTTAAAATCAGGTTCGTATTTCAAAAAATCTTGATTAATTATTTCCACATTTGGAAATTTTGATAAGAGTTTCGTAAGATACCCTATCAAGTCATTATCAAACTCAATCGCCGTGATAGTTGCTTGTGATTCAGCAAGAGGCAAAGTAATTGCTCCACGACCGGCACCTATTTCAATAATACGATCTTGCTCCTGTGGGTGAACAGCATCTATAATTTTTTGAATAATATCTTGAGATTTTAAAAAATTCTGTCCTAATCTTTTTTTGGCATGGTAGCCGGACATAATTTAATCTCCGAATGTTTCTACAAGTTTGAAAAGTTTCTGCACCGTTCGGTCAACAGTTTTTTCAACTTCGGTCACATCAATCTGTTTGAGTTCAGCAAGATGCCGGTAAACATATTTCACAAGAGCCGGACGATTTGTTTTTCCTCTATACGGCACAGGTGTTAAAAATGGAGCATCGGTTTCTAAAATAATTTTTTCAAGAGGGACTTCACGGGCAACATCTGCCATCGTTGCTTTTTTATATGTAATAATACCGCCTACTGAAATAACAAACCCTAAATCAAAAACTTTTTGTGCCTCTTCAACTGTTCCGGGAAAACAATGAAATACACCGCCCGGTATATCAAAGGCGTAGTCTTTGACAATAGCATATGTATCATCAAACGCCTCGCGAGTATGAATCACAATAGGAAGCTTCACCTCCGCTGCCATTTCAAGCTGCTGTTTGAAAACTTTCCTCTGAACATCTCGAGGTGAATGGTCACGA
Source organism: uncultured candidate division Zixibacteria bacterium (assembly GCA_937900185.1). Lineage (GTDB taxonomy): Bacteria > Zixibacteria > MSB-5A5 > GN15 > FEB-12 > QQUK01. The sequence goes on from CALCCW010000147.1 coordinate 10,723, forward strand.
TAATAATCAAGCCCAATTTCACCAATAGCGACGACTTTTTTTTCTGTTGCTAACTCTTTTATCTCTGTAAGAACTTTGTCGTTTGAATGTTTGGCATCGCTGGGATGAATTCCTACTACTGCAAAAACTGAATCAAACTGTTCGGAATACTCAACTGACTGTGCTGATGATTTTAAATCTGTTCCGATATTAATAATAGTATGTACACCGTTATCAACAGCATTTGTAACAATATCAGCAACAGAACCTGACTTTTCAATATAATTCAGATGGCAATGCGAGTCTATCATCAGCTGACTTTGGCACCTGCCGGAAGTTCATCCGATGGAGTGAGAAGAGTCAGTTTTTTACCTTTTTTAGCAGCTAAAAGCATCCCATTAGATTCAATACCACGAATGACAGCGGGTTTTAAATTGGCAACCAAAATAACTTTCATCCCTTTAATTTTTTCAGGAGGATAATACTCGGCAACTCCCGCAACAACCTGACGGGTTTCAGAACCAACATTTACTTGCAGCTTTAACAAACGGTCGGCACCTTCAACTTTTTCAGCCTCTAACACCTCGGCAACAACTAATTTTACTTTGGCAAAATCTGAAATGTCTATTAAGTTATCGTCATTTTGTTTTGCAGATTCTTTTTTCTTTTTCTCTATCGCTTTTGTATCTATGCGTGGGAAAATAGAATCTTCAATTTGCACAGAAGCACCCGGTTTCAAATCAAAAAACGTGTTAGCACTCTCAAGAGTTATGGTAGAATCATCTAAAGAAAAAACATTTCTCACTTCACGCATCTTGTTTGGCATGATTGGAAAAAGCACAATAGAAACTATTCGGATAACTTCAGCACAGGCATACAAAACTCCGCCTGCTTCTTCAAGCTTTCCATCTTTGACAAGTTTCCAAGGTGCTTTATCATTAAAATATTTATTAGTAAAACGAACGAGATCAATCGCTTCATCGATAGCTTTTGAAAGTCTAAAGTGTTTAATATGAGCATAGGCAGCATTTGGCACAGGTTCTGTTTTTTCCATCAGTTCAATAATCTCTTTAGCATTTCTATTTGGACTGGGAATCTTCCCATCAAAATTAACAATAATCATTTTAGCAACTCGTGAGACTAAATTACCAAGGTCATTTGCTAAATCGGAATTATATTTTATAGCAAAACGTTTTGCCTGCACATCACCGTCGACACCAAAAGGAAATTGTGTTAAAAGCAAATATCTGGCACCATCAACACCAAATTGTTCAACAATCTTATTGGGATCAATTGTGTTTCCAAGAGTTTTTGACATTTTCTCACCGTCTACTGTAAAAAAGCCATGCAAATACAAAGTATCAGGAAGTTTTTCACCCGCTGCTAAAAGCATAGCCGGCCATAAGAGACAATGAAATTTTAAAATATCTTTTGCCATAAGATGTACAACTTCAGCATCTGTCCACCACTTTTTAAATGTCTCTACATCGTCTCCATAGCCAATAGCCGAGATATAATTTGATAGAGCATCAACCCAAACATAGGCAACCTGATTTTTGTCAAATGGGATAGGAACCCCCCACTTTACTCTTTCGCGCGAGAGAGAAAAGTCTGGAATATCTTGGTTAATAAGTCCCAACACTTCACGTTTACGTTCTTCAGGTAAAATCTGCAATTCATCCGATTCAATCAGCTCTTTTATCTTTGGCAAGAATGCTGATAGCCTAATAAAATAATTTCTTTCTTTGAGAGCTTCCGGTTTTACTTTATGGTCAGGACAAAGCCCATCGACTAAATCTTTTTCTGTTATAAATTTTTCACAACCAGTACAATAGAGACCCTCGTAATCATCTGAATAAACGACATCTTGCCCGTCATCTGTTTTAGCATTACGCATTACATCCAATATTTTCCAGACTGCTTTTTTATGTCGTTCCGATGTTGTCCTAATAAAATAATCATTTTGGATATTTAATTTTTTTAATATATTTTTAAAAGAAACAACAATATTATCACAGAACTCAATTTCTGAAAGCCCCGCTTTGGCAGCGGCTTCGGCAACTTTGTTTCCATGTTCATCAGTACCTGTTAAAAAGAAAACATCACGACCTGCCAGTTTATGAAACCGAGCTATCATATCCACAGCAATTGAAGTATATGCATGACCTATATGAGGTACATCATTTATATAATAAATTGGGGTCGTTATATAAAGTGGTTTTACCAAAATTATCTCCAGTTCATGATGATTTTAATTATTGGAATCATCAAGTTTTTTTATGTCGTCAGTACTGATTTCACCTTCATCAATTTCATCTAAACGTGATTTTTCAATTGAGGAATTGTCTCTGTCTGCATTATCAATATTTACAATATCTTCTGATGAAGAACGAATAAAAACACCTTCACTGTTACGAATAATGGCTTCTTCGTTAAAAATATCAATACGTGTAATAACACCATCACCGTTTTTCGTCTTTACTTTTGTTCCCGGCTGCGGAAACTTACCTTTGACAGAGTAATACGTTTCGGTTTCATATCTCAAACAGCAGAGCAGTCGCCCGCAATTTCCTGAAATTTTAGATGGGTTCAATGGTAAGTCTTGATCACGGGCATGTTGCGTAGAAATTGGTTTAAAAACATTTATAAAAGTATTACAGCATTGTTGTAAACCGCAAATACCAATACCGCCAATACGACGTGCTTCATCTCGAACTCCAATCTGCCTTAGTTCAATACGGGTTTTGTATCGAGATGCAAGTTCTTTTACCAATTCTCTAAAATCAACTCGATGATCGGCAGTAAAAAACACTGTCATTTTATTACCGTCAAATTGCCATTCTATATCGACAATTTTCATTTTTAAATTGTATTTTTTGATCATCTCTAAAATTTCAGTTTTATTCTCAATCTCTTTTTTCTGCAGAGAATCAAACTTTTCAAGATCAGAATTAGATGCGGGTCTTAATATTGAGCGAGGCTTTTGAGTCTCCGTAAAATTCAACTCAACATTAACTTTTTTTGAAATAGTGCCTATATCTTCACCCCGTTCTGCTTGAAGGATGACAAGTTCAGAAAGATTTAAAGAATGGTAATATGTATTGTAGAAGTACTCTTTACGTGAGCCTTTAAATTCTACTAAATAAATTTCAGCCAATTATAACTCCTTAATAAAACTGAGTTTCTCTTAATTCTACATTGCGTGAATATGTGCTTTTAGTTTAAGCCCCAAAGCCATCAATGCCCCCTGAATATGCACATTACGTTCTAAATCAGCAAGGGTAATTTTTATTGCCTCTGCCATTTGCAAAGATAATTCTGATGATTTAAAAAATGATGCTAATTCCTTAATTTCTGAATCAAAATCAATATTAAATATTTCATTCTCATCTTGCATAACAGCAAAATTAGCAGAATCGCGAATCAACATCTGCCATAGCCTCAGCATTGCCAATGTCTCAGAACGATCCCTAAGATTGAGCAAATCATTCATATATGCTAAAATATCAGCACCCGACTCATTAAAAAGTGATTTGAAAATCAAAAAATAAACAGAACGACGATTATTCTCCTCTTTTCCAATTGATTCCAAATATACAAGTGCCTGCCCGATAGAACCATCTGAAATTTTTGAAAGTAAAGATGCTTGGTAGTCTGTTATATCAAAATTATCTATTAAATATTCTTTGATATGTTCAGAGCTAACCATAGGGATTTTGATTTTCTGCGACCTTGATTGAATTGTCGGCAAGAGCGAATCCGGTTTGTCGGCAATAAGTATAATCACAGTATCAGCCGGAGGTTCTTCAATCATTTTAAGAAGTGCATCAGCAGAATCTTTTCTCATTTGTTCCATTTTATAAAAAAGAACCACCCTAATTTGACCTTTATCATGTCTGAGGGCTAATTTCTTTTTTATTTCTCGAGCCAAAGAAATTGGGATATTCGTAGTCTTAGCAGAGGTAAGCAAAGTATACGGTTCTTTCTTCTTAAGCTGGATAGCCTCAAGTGTAAAATCAATCGCTTTATCTAATTTATTTTCATGAGGAGGAATAGGCAAAACTATTTTAAGAACATCAAAATTAAGATTGAAAATATGAACACAGTTGCTGCAGCTGCCGCACGGTTTAAACACAGAGTTTTCCTCTATGACAGATTCGCAATTGAGTAATGCGGTAAAAGCAACCGCATGCAGCCACCGTCCGCTTCCCTCTTTACCGTAGAGAAGATATGTTGATGAAGTCTTCTTCTGTTTAAAAGCACCCGAAAGAATATTCCATGCTTTTGATGTGTATATACATTTATCTAAATGATTCAATCTGTATCCATTCAACCGGATCTACCGGTGTTCGTTTATCTCTAATTTCAAATCTTAAAATACCTTCAGCACCTATAGATGCTATTTTTTTCCCCGCAAGTATATAGCTGTCTTTGGCAACAAGGATTTTACCCAATCCTGCATAAGTTGTAAAAAAACGATCATCATGATTAATAATAATAAAATTACCATACCCGCGCAACTCTCCAACATACGCAATTGTTCCCGATGCCACCGCATTCACTTTCCCGCCGGCTTTTCCCTTTATAGAAATTCCCGGATTACTGGTACGAATATTTCGTTTATCAACTTTATCACCAAATGATTCTACAACTTTTCCTTTATAGGGTGAAAGCAGTTGACCTTTCAGAGAAGCAAAAAATGATGGTGTCGATTGTGATTTATTGTCTTGAGCCTTACGAATGGCTTCTTCTTGCAGTCGGACAATAATTCTTTCCATTTCTTCTTCTGCCTGTTTCAACGTAAGCATACGGTCAACTTCATGTTTCTTTTTATTTTGAACTTTTTTGAGATCTTTTTCCTGCTTTTTCTTTACACTTTTTGCTAATGACAATGAAGTTGTTTTTTTCTGTTTATATTTTGTGATTCGTTTATTCTCAGATGTTAAATCATCTTTTATCTCAACTGAGTGCATTAAAAGATTTTCAGCAAGTGCAACATTGTCAGATTCAAATCCGACAAGCGAAGACAAATAGACAATTTGCCTGCTTAATCTCATTTCCTCGTTTGGGTCTTCTGAAAACATTTCACTGCCTGTTTGATGAGCAGTAAGATAGAACTGTCTGATATTACCAAGATAGCGACGTTTACTAAATTCAAGAGATTGTGTTCTATTTTCTAATTCTGTTTGGGCATCTGCAATCTGTTTTTGAATTTGCTTGAGTTCTTTGTTTAATCCTCTTATAACTTTTTTATCCGCATTGATTTTTTGTTTACTGTTTGCTAATTTTTTCTGTGCTTTATTTTCACTTTCGTGAAGTTTTTTTATGTTCTTTTCAGATCTTTCTATATCAGATTTTAAATCTTTAAGGTCATTCTGATGTTTTCTAAAATCATCTTTACTCTCCGAAAAAACATTTGAAGAAAAAATGAGAAATGATATTAATAAAATTGAAAACAGTTTCAATTTACAACCTCAATAATCGTCTGATTCCAACATACCCTGAAACAAGCCAGATCGGAAGAGCGTCGTGTAGGGAAAGAGTGTAGATCTCGGTGGTCGCCGTATCATTAAAAAAAAAAAAGATACATATCGGAAGAGCACACGTCCGAATTCCAGACTA
>CALCCW010000148.1:0-4293 GCA_937900185.1 uncultured candidate division Zixibacteria bacterium
TTGGTCACTTTCGCCGGAAAGCATGCATCAGATTACCATTCTTTTCTCCGACAGGGGAATTCCCTTGAGTTATCGTCATGTGAATGGTTATGGAAGTCACACATACAGTTTTATTAATACTAATAATGAAAGGTTTTGGGTTAAATTTCATTTCAAAACTGTACAAGGGATTAAATGTATAACAGATGAAGAATCGAGCGAACTTATAGGTAGTGACCGCGAAAGTCATCAACGAGATATTTTCAAATCAATTGAAAATGGTGATTTCCCTAAATGGAATATGAAAGTGCAGATTATGACAGAAGAGCAGGCTCTTAAAACATCTTATAATCCGTTTGATTTAACGAAAATTTGGCCGCATAGTGAATTTCCACTGATAGAAGTTGGGGTTTTAGAATTGAATCGTAATCCTGAAAATTATTTCTCCGAAGTCGAACAGTCTGCTTTTTCACCCGCTAACATAGTTCCCGGAATTAGTCACAGTCCTGATAAAATGCTGCAGTTCCGTATCTTTTCGTATGCCGATGCACACCGTTATCGTTTGGGCGTAAATTATGAAAACCTTCCGGTCAATAAACCACACTGTGAATCACATACGTATCATCGTGATGGTAAAATGCGTTTTGACGGTAATAATTGTGGTGATGTAAATTATGAACCAAATAGTTTTGATGGTCCGACAGAAGATGCTCAATACAAGGAACCACCGCTGAAAATTGATGGAAATGCTGACAGGTACAATCATCGCGAAGGTAATGATGACTATACACAAGCCGGAAATCTGTATCGCTTGATGCCTCAGAACGAAAGAGAACGTCTTCATAAAGCTATTGCCGGAGCTATGGAAGGAGTGCCGAAAGAAATCATTGATAGGCAGATGAAACATTTTAAAAAAGCCGACCCTGCGTATGCAGAAGGTGTAAAGAATGCACTAAAATAGATATGTTAGTAAAATGTATAACCTTTAATATTAGGAGATAAGTATGTCAGATGAACCTGTTGGATGTGCCAAACCAACCGGAAAGGTAATCGGTGAAACTACCGAGCCGGAAAATAATAAAATACAAAACAATAATATAGGAGAAAATACAATGGTCACTGTTAGAGTTGGAGGTAAAGCTCCCGATTTTGAAGCTCCCGCTTATCACAAGGGTAAATTTGTAAATGTTAAGTTATCGGACTATACGGGTAAGTGGATTTTACTCTGTTTTTACCCGGGTGATTTTACCTTTGTCTGACCGACAGAACTATCGGCGGTCGCCGGTAAGTTTGATGAACTCCAAAAGCTTGGAGTAGAAGTTTTGTCTGTATCAACCGATAGCCAGTTTGTTCATAAAATTTGGGTTGAAGAAGAATTATCCAAAATGACTAATGACGGTATCCCATGGCCTATGGTAGCTGATGGTGCCGGTAATCTTGGTAAAGTCTATGGGGTATATGATGAAGCCGATGGTGTCAATATTCGGGGAAGATTTTTGATTGATCCTGATGGAGTGGTTCAGGCGATGGAGGTAATGACACCTCCTGTTGGTCGAAAAATTGAAGAAACTATTCGGCAGGTACATGCTTTTCAACATGTCAGAAAAACTAAAGGTGCCGAGGCTTGTCCGGCAGGATGGGAACCCGGACAGCCAACACTTAAGCCCGGACCTGATTTGGTGGGCAAAGTATGGAAAGTATGGCAGCCTAAATAATCAAATGTTTTACATGTTATGAGACTCTCATTCTACGATGTATAAAAGACCGGTTGAAAAACCGGTCTTTTAATTTGAAAGCATGGGAATTGGTTTGAATATCTCAGTTGAGGAATATATTATGCTGTTTTAATATCCCTTCTTATTATTTTATGCTATTCTTATAAGATTATTTTTACTTTTCGTAAATAGTATGTTTTAATCTTGATATATTCAGACTTTTATGTTAGACTTAATTTTTATTGAAAATAGACGTATACAATCATCTTTTGGCGTAGTTTATTTTTACTCATTAGTTATATTTTATTGAGTTATTTGAAATAACAGAGAGAAACAAAGGAATAACCACTGTGGCATCAGCAAAAAAGGGTTTTCCTCTTAAAACACTTTTTAGTTTTCTTGGTCCCGGGTTTCTTGTAACGGTTGGATTTATCGACCCCGGAAATTGGGCAACAAATATCGAGGGCGGGTCAAGGTTTGGTTATCAACTTCTTTGGGTAATTACTCTCAGCACACTCATGTTGATTGTAATTCAGAGCATGGCTGCCAAACTTGGTATTGCAACCGGTAAATCACTTGCTGTTAATATTCGGGAACGATTCTCTCCTCCGGTATCAGCATTTTTGGGGCTGACGATTGTACTGGCATGTGTTGCAACAGATGTCGCAGAACTTATTGGCGGAGCTATTGGATTTAATCTTCTATTTGGGATGCCGTTATGGTTAGGTGCTTTTATTACAGTGCTGCTTGAATTGTTTCTCATTATAAGTCAAAGGTATCATCGGCTTGAAGTAATAATTATGGGTTTTCTGGGTATAATCGGATTATGTTATTTAGTGGAAATTCTGTTAGTCAACCCAAATTGGGCTGAGATAGCTCCTGCAATTGTAGTTCCAAGTATTGATAGAAGCAGTATTTATGTAGCTATGGCTATACTTGGGGCAGTCGTAATGCCTCATAATATTTTTCTACATTCCAATGTTATTCACAGTCGGAAATGGGGTGATTCCGAGGAAGAAAAATTAGCTCTTTCCCACTACGAAAGAATAGATACCTTTCTTGCAATGTTTATGGGCTGGGTAGTGAATTCATCAATGATTATTGTAGCGGCAGCTGTTTTTTCAGGCAATAATATTATAGTCGACAGTATTGAACAGGCATCAGCAACACTCAAACCTTTGGCAGGTCCTCTTGCAGGTTTTTTATTTGCTGTTGCTTTAGTTTTTGCGGGTGTCGGCTCGTCAGTGACATCTTCTATGGCAGAGGCTAACGTTATTACCGGCTTTTTGGGTAAAGATGAAAACCCTCGAACACTATTCTATCGAGTTTCTATTTTTATTACAGCGATACCTTCTTTTATGATTATTCTTTCAGGTATGGACACTTTTCGCATTTTGATTTTTAGTCAAGTTGTGTTGAGTATTCAACTTCCATTTACGTTAATTCCACTGCTGATGCTCTGCCGTGACCGCAAACGCATGGGCAGATTCAGAAGCAGTCATTTTGAGTTTGTTGCTGCTTTGTTAGTTTCAGCTGTTGTAATTATTCTTAATATGTACCTACTCTATTCTACAATCTTAGGAGAAAGTTAATATGCAAGTGTATAAGAAAATTTTAGTAGCAATGGACTGCTCTCCGGTAGACTATATTATTATCGAACATGTATCTGCTTTGGCTCTTCAGAACAAATCAAAAGTGTATCTCTTACATGTTGTGCATGCCCATACCCTTGACCAAGACCGTGCATTACGAAAACTTGCTGAAGAATCTCTCAAACCTCATTATGAAACACTGCGTGCTGAAGGAATCGAAACTTCTATTCTTCTCAGAAATGGTGAACCTGATGATGAGATTTTAGATGAGATAGAAAAAAATGAATATGATCTTGTCGCTATGGCTACACATGGTCACTCGTTTATTGGAGATATTCTATTTGGCAGTGTTTCAAGGACTCTCAAGCATAATATTTCTGTTCCTTTACTTTTGATTGGTCCCAGTCGTTAAAAAATGTTTTTTGTGGGAAAGAAAAAGAAAGTCATACTTTGGATTGAAACGACTTACTGTTTGACAACATGAGGGCATTAGCGTATTATAAAAAGACAATATGGGAAATGAACTGTTTCAACATGTACTAACTGTTTTTTTGGGATTTTTTGCAATTATGAATCCCATTGCAAATACTGCTGTCTTTGTAGGACTAACTAGTAATGAAGAACATTCCACTCAAAAAAAGATTGCTTTTAAAGCATTAACTCTTTCTTTTTTCATCATCTTAACATTTGCAATTTTAGGTAAAACAATTTTTCACTTATTCGGGATCACCCTTCCTGCATTAAGAATAACCGGCGGAATATTAGTATTTATTATTGGGTATCAAATGCTTCACGGTGAAAGTTCAAAAATGCATTCATCAAAAGATACTTCTCATACCGATATTTCAGTATCACCTTTAGCGGTTCCAATTCTTGCGGGTCCCGGGACTATTGCAACAGCAATGAATTATTCGGCAAGCGGAGGATGGATAGACATAACTACTACTATTGCGATGTTTACCGTCCTATGTCTTATCACTTTTATCTTTTTTATCTTTGGGCAAAGA
>CALCCW010000149.1:0-4292 GCA_937900185.1 uncultured candidate division Zixibacteria bacterium
ATGGAGTAGAGGACAGCGGAGAGAGATCAGGGGGGGGGGAGGAAGGGAGAAGAGGAGAAGGGGTCAGGAAAGAGGTGTGGAAATAGAGGAAAGGGGAAAGAGTGAGGAAGGGGAGAGGGGAGGGGTGGGGGGGGGGGGGGTGGTGTGGGGTGGTGTTTTTTTTTTTCAAGCAGAAGACGGCATACGAGATATATCAGTGTGACTGGAGTTCAGACGTGTGCTCTTCCGATCTTTTGATTTACATAGTCATCATAAACAGGTAAATCAACAAAGAGAACCTTATCAAGGTTGACTTTTTTTCTGCGGGCGAGAACTTTTTCACTCAATTGTACAGATGAAGCCATTTGATTAAAGCCGGCTTTGTCGGAAAAACCTTTATCTCTGAAAAATACCCAAACTTTTACTCTTTCTTTATTTTGTTGTAATAAATAAGATGAAACAGCATGAGGAAGAACTTCTAGGTCTTGTGAGACTACATAAGTATCAGATTCAATATCTATTCGTGATTTGGCGGTAGAAAAATTTGTTATAAGAAATGTAAAACAGGCGGTTATCAGTAAGGCTTTAACAATGGTTGACATGCTGAAATTCCTTTCACGTACTGATGTGTTGTTTAGAAGTAAATATCTGCAGTAATTTCTCTTAAAGTACCGCAAAACTTTATTTTGTCAATATAAATTGCTCTATACCTCTATATATAGGAAGATTCCTATACTTATTTAACAGAATCTGCGTTTTTTTGTTCATCTCTTGCAGAAAATATACAAGAAATATTCCTCTAACGCCTTAATACAGCCTATGTTGAGTCGAATTATGAAGATAATACTGCAAAATGGTATAGAATATGCATAATTATCACTCGTAAAGATGAAAACTTATAGATTAGGATATAATTATGAAACGATATAGTCAAAAAGGATTTACTCTTATTGAGTTGATGACAACCGTAGTTATAATTGGTATTATTGCTGCAATGGCAGTTCCACGATTTTCAAAAGCTTACGAACGTATGGAATTCAAGTCTGCCAATAGGGATTTACTATCAACACTCCGATTAGCACGTTCTTTGTCTATCTCTAATAAAGATATATATGGCGTAAATTTTGACCCGACAAGCAAGATTGTTTCTCTTTTTAAAAAAGATTCAGCTTCTACATCGCTTAATACATTTGAGACAAATGATTCTTTAGTACAAGTTGATTCTCTTAGTAAAACTTTTAGTACAATTACAACAGATTTAACCGGAAATACAATATCTTTTAGACCAAACGGGTCAGCAATATTTAGCGGTGGAGGAAATATTGTATGTTTGACATATACTGAAAATCTTGTTGGAATCAATCAAATAAGTATATTGGCAGCTACCGGTAGAGTTTCTTCAGTAGGGGATTATTATTAAAATTCTTGTTTTATGTCATGTTTTACTCCCTCAAAGCCCGCATATGCGGGCTTTATTTGTATGTCTTTCAATAAGATAGCATAATAGCACGCAAAGATGTAAAGCTTTTGCCTGCTTAATCCGATACTTAATGAACAGCAAAGAGGAATTGTGAGTAAAATATGGGATGAATTCCTATCAATTCTCATTTTGAAAGTTAATTCCTGTATAAATATGACGATATAAAAGAAAAGAAAATTAACATTGAAGAATAAAGAGTGTTGAGCTTATGTTGTTCTCACGAAACAAAAAAAGTATAGTCGGTTTAGATATCGGGACTAATTCTGTAAAGTTGGTCAAACTTGATCAATCAAAAACAGGGTATTCTGTCTCAGCTATTGGTATCCGTGAGTTTCCACCGGAAGCTATTGTAGCCGACGAAATCAGAGATCGGGAAGCGGTGATCTTTAATATTCAGTCGCTTATTGATCAAACGGATCCAAAGATTAAAGACGTTGTTGTTTCAGTAGGCGGGCATGGTGTTATAACTGATCGTTTTACCATTGATAAAAAAACGGGTACCGAAGCTGAACAAGCAATTTTATTTGAAACTGAACAAAGAGCTCCATTTGATGTCGATGATGTCTCGTTAGATTATCATATTGTCAATACTGACGATGATGCCAATAAAATGGATGTTCTTTTGGTCGCTGCAAGAAAAGAGTTTTTACAAAATTATCTTGAATTGATTGAAGATTGTGGTCTGCAGCCTATATGTGTAGATGATGATGCTCTTGCAATTTACAACTCTTATGTAGGCAATTATGATGTAGATCCTACTCGTATTACCGCTTTGATAAATATTGGTAATGATATTACGAATATTACATATATACATGACGGAATGTTTCATGCGACTCGTGATGTATCTGCCGGTACAAGAGATATCTACAACGCAATTCAAAAAGAATTTAGATTAAATCCTGAATTAACTACCAAAGCTATTAAAGGTGAAATGAAAGATTCAATTGACGAAGATATGCTGAAAGCTACTATTGTTTCAGCTACCGACGAATTGATTTCAGGAATTGAACTGGCGTTTTCATATTATAAATCTCAGGCGAAAATTGATACTATTGAATGGATTGTTTTATCAGGTGGTGGTGCTTTGGTACCATATCTCCCAGAATTTTTACAAACCAAACTCAATGTACCGCTTGAAATTGCAAACCCTCTCAGAAATTTAGACTATGATCCGGAATTGTTTCAGTATATACAACCGGAAAAAATAGCTCCACTTCTTTCTGTCTCTGTTGGTCTTGCTATGCGGAAGGTGAGGTAAGGAATGCAGAATTTTATTGAAATAAATTTACTTCCAAAAAATTATAAAAAGAAATCTTTAGACTTTTCATTAGGCAAAACAGGAATCTATGCTGTGGCTGCTGCTGCTGTTATTGTTATTATGCTGATTTCTGTTACCATCTTTCAACATTATAAGATGGCTGATCTTGATACTAACATAGTGAAAGCAAAACAGCGTGCTTCTATGCTTCAAAAAGATATCCAGCTTGTGGATGCTTTAACAGAAGTGAAAAACAAAGTAAAAGCACGGATGGCAGCAGTTGAGAGATTAGATTCACACCGTTCATCATGGGTGCGTATTTTAGAAAATATGGCACGTAATATTCCGGAATTTGTGTGGCTGGGACGTTTTGAAGAGAAACCAATTGTTGCAGAGGCTCCACCAAAAAATACAAAGAATACAAAAAATAATGAACAGCCTAAAGAAACACCTAAAAAAGAATCTTATACCGCTCCAACAGTCAGAACTGCTGAAATTGAAGGATATGCTTTTACACTAAATTCCTTAGCATCATTTATGATTAAGATGATGCGTTCTGACTATTTTGATGAAGTTGAATTAATAAATACAAAAGAAATAAAGCTTGAAGATAAAAAGGCATACAATTTTACATTATCTTGTAATGTTCATTATCTCTCCGATGAAGAACTGCGAAGTAAAATAGCCGCAGTCAACACTAATAAACAAAAGGCTTCCACGAGCCACAAAAGCTTAAACTAGGATTATATCTATGGATTTTAAAGATTCTAAAACTCAAAAAATAGTTCTGGGAGCAATGGCTTTCTTTATTGTTATATATTTTTGGTATTCAAGAGTTTATTCTGTAAATGAAAACAAAATAGCATTGAAAACTACCGAATTTGAAACAATAACTACTAACTTACGTCGGGTGGAGATGAAAGCCAAATCACTTGATGCTTTAAAAATTGAATACTCTGATTTAGTTGGACGGTATCATGAAATTGAAGAACTACTCCCTGAGGTAAAACAAATCCCATCATTTTTGGTGCAGTTACATACGGCATCATCACTGACCGGAACAAAAATAATATCTATTCAACCTTTACCGAATAAAGAAGAAGAGTTCTATAACGTTGTCTCTTTTGAGGTGCAGTTGACAGGAACCTATCATGATTTTGGTTCGTTTATCAGTTATGTCGCAAATTTCCCATTTATTACGAATGTTTCCGATGTAAATATTACCGCACAGAATATTGCTATCTCAAAATCTGCTGCTAATACAGATGTTGAGGGAGTGCAGGAAATTAAGAAAACGGAAACAATGAATGCAACCTTTAAACTTTCCACATATTTCGTTAAAGAAAACGAACGGCTCCAAGAGCTGAATATTTAGGAGGATGAACGTGAAAAAAAATCTATATATAATGATCGCGTTAGAGATCGGAAGAGCGTCGTGTAGGGAAAGAGTGTAGATCTCGGTGGTCGCCGTATCATTAAAAAAAAAAAACAGAAAAAAATAAAAAAGAAGTAAAAATAAAAAGAAAGCAGAACAATCGCTGAGATAGGTGCTGAGGACTAAAAGAGACAATA
>CALCCW010000150.1:0-2788 GCA_937900185.1 uncultured candidate division Zixibacteria bacterium
TCATCAGCCTGCTCATCTACTTTTTCTTTCTTCTTTTTCTTTTTTTTTTTAATGATACGGCGACCACCGAGATCTACACTCTTCCCTACACGACGCTCTTCCGATCTCTTATAAACTTTTTGAGGGAAAAGATCTTTATAGGGGTGATGTTTCTCATGATTTTTCTCTTAGAAATATTATTATGAGCCAGCTTCCAGATTCTATTGAAACGTTAGCACGACTCTATTCAGCAGATGCACAATTTGCTGAAGAGCATTGTTGCGATTTTGATTTAGATATTATTTTAAGGTTAGTTCCTGAAAAAGTTGCCCTGCTTTCTGCTGCTTCAATAAATGATGAAATAAAGAACAATCTTACAGAACTTGCCTTAGAAAAAGAAACTGAAAAACAGAGTTCAGGAGTTACGGTTTATAAAGATATTTGCAAGCTTTTGGAATTTCATCCTGAATATGAAACAATCTCTCAAGCTCTTGATTCTTATATGTCTTGTGGAAATGTATTGGCAGAGATTACCAATGAGCTGAAAACTCCTTCGGTGCGAATTAAAAACGAAGCACAACAATCAATTGATTCTTTGATGCAGGAGACATTCTCTGACCTTTCAATTGAGTTTTCACCGGCTCTTTTTACCGAGAGTTTTGTTCGGTTAATAAAAACAGGACAAAAAGAAAAATCAGCAGAAGTCGCAATTGAACTGGTAGAGTATCTTGAAAATTCTAATAATGATTTCAGGCAAAAAGCACTTAGTTTGCTTCTTGAAATTATTGCTCCATTGCATTTATACAGCGATAAATATCTGTTTGATAAACTGTCGCAGGTTATAATCAGAAATCTTTTTGAGAAAAAAGAGACCTTTGAATACAGTGAATTTGTTTGGCAGATAATTGAAAAATCTATTGTTGAAAAAGACTATAAGTTCTTAGCAAAAATAATGCATTCACTCTATCTTCGCAGAAGAATAGAAAATGACGTTACAATTTATGACTCAATTGCAATCAAGAAGATTTATATGAATTTTAATCAAAAGTCAATTATTGATGGTTTGATAACTGAACTTCTTAAAGGGAACTCCTCTACCAATCAATATCTCAAAGAAGTACTTATAGGTTCCGGTTCTGAAGAAGTTGCGGTAGCTCTTGTAAATATTATTTCGCATCCTAACAGACAAATTCGTCAGTTGGCACTCAAAATTTTAGGTGAGTTAGGTCATGCATCTTTAGATGTTTTTGGAGCTGTACTTGCCGATGATGATTTATTCAAAAGAGAAGAAGGTAAAAGAGAACTTCCTGATGAACAATGGTATATTGTCAGAAATGCAATTTTTGTATTTGGTTTATTAAAAGATATAAAAGGATGTATTCCGCTTAGGCTTCGGATTAACGACCCGGATGTTCGTGTTCGCCGTGAAATTATTTCAGCACTTGAAAAAATCGGCGGGGAAGAATCAGTTGATGTTCTTATGATGATGGCAGATGATGACGATAGGGAGATTCGTGAAGCGGCAGTGATTACGATCGGTTTAATCGGTACTGAAGATGTCAGTCCTTTATTGATTGCACTTGCTCAGCAAAATCTTCGAGTTGTTATAAAAGCACTTCATGCTCTCGGCAGGGTAGGCGGAAAAGAAGCAGAAAAGTATTTGAGCCTGATATTAAATGATGATGATTTACTTGAGTCTTTAACAAGCTCTAAAGTATCAAAAGAAGAGATTCGACTGGCAACTATTAAAGCACTTGGCGACCTTGATGATTCACAAGCGATTCAAACTATCAAGCAGTATCATGCCGGTCAATCAACAACACAGAAAATATTTTTCAAAAATTCTCCTATTAACAAAACTATAAAAAATATTCTGTCCAAAAAATAACAGTCATTTTGGCATTGTAGTGTGACAATAAGGCATTACGTTGGTGCCGTAATGTCGCACGGAAATGTCTTAATGGCATATGTCGTTTTGTTAACGATTCACCGAAAATCATAACTCCATACATATCAATAAAATAGCGTTTTTGGCATAAAGTTTGTTATATATAAAGCTGTCAAACGTAACAATAACGTTAACAAAAAAATAAAGGAGTATTGCCATGACTAAATTTCTTGTAAACCGACACAGAGCTGAAAATGATTTTGATGGGCTTTTCAGCAATTTTATCAACAACACACCATTTTTACCGGCATTATTTTCAGAAACACCGTCTGATAAATCATTCAATCCGAAAGTAAATATTGCCGAACATGATGATTCTATTTCTCTTACTTTTGAACTTCCGGGAATGGAAAAGTCAGACATTAAGGTTGCGGTTCAAAATAATATGTTGACCGTTTCCGGCAGTCGTAATATAGAATCTGAAGTAAAAACTGACGGGTATGTCCGTACTGAAATAGCATCAGGTTCGTTCAGCAGATCATTTAATTTGCCTGATACTGTAATTCAGGATGATGTCAAAGCAGAGTATAAAAATGGTCTGCTTGAAGTTGTGTTGTTAAAAAAAGAAGAAATGAAACCGAAAGAGATTGAAGTAAAGGTTTCATAAGGAATGTGCCAATCATTCTAAATCAAGAGCCGGTAAGTATTTTGCTTATCGGCTTTTTCATTTGAAAATTGTCTTGTCATATAATTAAAGAGTCGATATACTGCGGTTTAGTTAAAATCTATTTAAGAGAGAAAAAATGAACCAGCAGTATAAACGTGACGGTAATAATATTCATACATCGGTAAAAGTATCATTTGTTGATGCTATAAAAGGGTGCAAGATGCCCTTAAAAACAGATCGGAAGAGCGTCGTGG
>CALCCW010000151.1:0-3761 GCA_937900185.1 uncultured candidate division Zixibacteria bacterium
CCTGGCATGGAGGTAATTCTGTATCATATATAGCGGTCTGGTATGTCATTGCGTTGGCAACTTTAATAGAGCCAACATTTTATCAGCGATGTTATGCCGCCAAAACAAGTAAGGTTGCCAAAAATGGAATTTTTATTTCGATAGCTTGTTGGACATTTTTTGATTTTTTAACTACAAGCTGCGGAATGTACGCAAGAGCGGTTCTTCCGAATTTAGCAAATCCTGTCGGCTCATACCCTGCAATTGCTTTGGAAGTTCTTCCGGTCGGTTTGTTAGGTCTTTTTGCGTTGGCGATGCTTGCAACTGTTATGTCGACTGTTGACTCATATTCGTTTGTGGCTGCCTCGACTTTTTCAAGAGATATAGTGATGCAGATTTTTAAAATTGATGAAAAACAAACAGTAAAATACACAAGAGTAGGATTATTGGTTACAGCCCTGCTTGCCGTTGTGCCGCTTTTCTTTTTTGATTCGGTCATTGAAATATGGAAATTCTTTGGGTCTGTGGGAACGCCTGCATTATTGGTTCCGGTATTTTTCTCTTTAGTAGGTTCAAAAAAAATGCCCGCTAAAATTGCATTTTTATCAATTATTTCAAGCGGAAGTTTATCGCTTATATGGTATCTGTCTAAAAACATCAATGGAATAGATTACTGGTTTTCAATAAAACCAATTTTTCCGGGGTTGATTCTTTCGTTAATTTTATTTTTTATCTTTGCCAAAAAAGAAACTGTTTCACTTGTTGCAATTAAGTGAAAATAGCATTATAATTGGTTATGAGCGAACCAATACTAATGTCCAAAGAGGGCCGTCAAAAACTTGAGGCGGAACTCAAAAGTTTAAAATTCAAAGATCGTCCTGAAATTGTGGCAGAAATTAAACGCACACGCGAAATGGGCGACCTTTCTGAAAATGCCGAATATCATGCCGCCAAAGACAGACAAAAAGTTATCGAAGGCAGAATTGCAGAACTACAACAAAAACTTCTGAAAATACAAATTATTGACCCTAATTCAATTCCGACGGATAAAGTATATCTCTATGCCAAGGTTTTGATTAAAGATTTAGAAGATGATGATGAAATTGAATATACTATTGCCCCGCCTGAGGAAGTAGACTTAGACAATGATATTATTTCTGTGCAGTCACCTATCGGACAAGCTTTTTTAGGAAAAGCAGTAGGTGAAATAGTTGAAGTTCAAGTTCCTGCCGGTGTAGTAAAATATGAAATTATGAAAATATCACGAGACTCGTAATTTATTCTTCAAAGTCGTTGTATAAATCTTTTGAAATTTCCTCTTCTTCAAAATAGGCTAATTCTTCATCCGGTTCATATCCTGCGGCAAGATTTGCACATTCAAGAGAACAAAAGAATTCTCCGTTTTGCTTAATTGGGTCACTGATTATAAGTTCTTGACATTGTTGGCATTTCATCTTCGTATTTTTCCAAAAACTAAAGAAGTTGATATTTTGTTACCGAATACATCGGCTTATTTTGCAAATATATTAATTTATTTCAAAAAATATGTCAATAGGTTTTTTTAGTTTTTAAGAGACCGGAACTTTATAATATTCCATCGATTAGATAATCAGAAAACTTTTAGGTGGACATCTCGCTAAAACTGTATACTTTATCATGTTAGTATGTTAATCTATTTTAACAATGAGGATATTTTGGACAATAGAAATTATTATTTGAATTCAATTGATGATGCGATTGGGAATATACCGCTTATAAAACTCAATCAGATGGCTAAAAAATACGGTGTAAAAGCAACCGTACTTGTAAAACCTGAATATATGAACCCCTCCGGCTCGGTAAAAGACCGCATGGGAACCTATATATTAAAACAAGCTATAGAACGTGGCGAGCTTAAACCGGGGGGAACCATCGTAGAGGGAACTTCGGGAAACACCGGAGCTGCGGTAGCAATGTTTGCTGCTGCTCACGGATATAAGGCTATTTTTACAATTCCTGATAAAATGTCAGATGAAAAAGTAAACGCACTCAAAGCATTTGGTGCCGAGGTACATATCTGCCCGACCGCTGTTCCGGCAGAGTCACCTGAAAGCTACTATGAAACCGCAAAACGAATCCATCGTGAAATCCCCGGTTCATATTATATCGGTCAGTATTTTAATCTCGATAATATTGAAGCTCATTACAAGATAACCGGTCCGGAAATTTGGGAACAAACAGGCGGAAAATTTGATGTCTTTGTCGGTGGTATTGGAACCGGCGGAACTGTTTCGGGAATAGCACGCTATCTTAAAGAAAAAGATTCATCAATAGAAGTTATAGGGGCTGACCCTATAGGTTCTATTTATTATAATTATCATAAAGATAAAACAATGATAGAACCACACACGTATTATGTAGAAGGTATCGGAGAAGACATGCTCTGCCCGACAATTGATTTTTCTGTTATCGACAAAGTTGTACAGGTAACTGACAAAGAATCATTTTTAGCCTGTCGAGATTTAACCCGCTTAGAAGGAATCTTCGGCGGAGGTTCTTGCGGTTCGGCTGTCCATGTGGCTCTTAACTATGCCAAAACATTAGATGAAGATAAAACAGTTTTAGTCATTCTCCCCGACGGCGGTATTAAATATATGAGTAAAGTGTTCAATGATGAATGGATGAAAGAAAAAGGTTTTCTTTAAACAGGAGTTCTCTTATGAGTGATATTAAAAACAGAAAATTTGAAACAAACGCTATTCACTGCGGACAAATCCGAGAAGACAAAACCGGTGCAATTACAACTCCGCTTCATATGAGTACAACGTACAAGGTTGGATTTCCAGGTGATGAATCCGGTTATGTATATTCCCGCTGGTCAAACCCAACTCGTAAAGCACTTGAAGAAGTGTTGGCAGCACTCGAAAATGGAACCGATGCCTTTGCCTATGCGTCGGGATTGGCATCTATCACCGCGGTTTTACATCTGCTTGAACCGGGCGACCATGTTGTTGCTGTTGATGATCTCTATGGCGGAACGCATCGTCTGTTTGAAAAACTGATGAAAAAATTCAAAATTGAATTTTCTTATGTTGATGGAACCAATGCTGAGAATTTTAAAAATGCAATTCAAAAAAATACAAAATTATTTTGGATAGAAACCCCGACAAATCCTTTGTTAAAACTGACCGATATTAAAGCAGTGGCTGAGACTGCTAAAGGGAAAAATATTATTGTCGCAGTTGATAATACCTTTGCAACGCCGTATATCCAGCAGCCGCTTGAGCTGGGTGCCGATATTGTCATGCACTCCGCATCGAAATATCTTGGTGGTCATTGCGATGTTATCGGCGGTGCATTGATTGTAAAAGATTCCGAACTTGCCGAAAAGTTGCATTTTAATCAGTATGCTGTCGGCGGGATGCTTGGACCTTTTGAATCATGGCTTCTGATGCGCGGTATAAAAACGCTGCATTTGCGAATGGAACGTCATTCACTTAATGCGATGAAAATTGCCGACTATTTGGAAACCGTTGATATTGTTGACAAAGTTTATTTCCCGGGTCTCGACGGTTCCAAAGTGCCAAACAATATGAAAATGCCGGGGAGATCGGAAGAGCGTCGTGTAGGGAAAGAGTGTAGATCTCGGTGGTCGCCGTATCATTAAAAAAAAAAAAAAAAAAACGAAAGAAAAAGAAAAAAAAGCAAAAAAAAAAAAAATAAAAAGACAAAAAGAAAAAAGAGATAGCGAGATGGAGAAGACAACAGAACGAAAGAAACGGTCGAAAGTAGTGTTGACGACA
>CALCCW010000152.1:0-14498 GCA_937900185.1 uncultured candidate division Zixibacteria bacterium
TTTTCTTTTTCTTTTTTTTTTTTTTTAATGATACGGCGACCACCGAGATCTACACTCTTTCCCTACACGACGCTCTTCCGATCTAAGGCATCCACCGTATGCTCTTAGTAGCTTAACCAAAAAACTTACTTGAGAGCATCTCAACTGTATTACAACCAGTTGGAAGATACAATTTACATATCAATTAAATTACACTTGATCACATAAAAAATTTGTTAATAAAAAACTATGAAGTTGTCAAAGAACATTCGACAGCAATGCTGTCTTATATAAAAATGAACTTTCGTTCAAATTATCGTCATTTGGAGATGAGGGGTCTCGAACCCCTGACCTACGGCTTGCAAAGCCGCCGCTCTCCCAACTGAGCTACATCCCCGAGTTATTTAATGGGCCTGGATGGAGTTGAACCATCGACCTCACGCTTATCAGGCGTGCGCTCTAACCAACTGAGCTACAGGCCCAAGGTTTTTCACGCTTACCTTAGATAAAGCGACTCGAAATTTATATTATAAATAGCTACGAAGCAAGAGTTAACAGACTTGGTCTGAAATTGTCGATTGACTAAGATATATAACACTCAAATGTTATAACACCTACTCCTTAGAAAGGAGGTGATCCAGCCACAGCTTCCGCTACGGCTACCTTGTTACGACTTAGCCCCAGTCGCTGGTATTACCTTAGGCACCGGTCTCCTTGCGGTTGACCAAATGACTTCGGGTACTCCCAACTCCCGTGGCTTGACGGGCGGTGTGTACAAGGCCCGGGAACGTATTCACCGCTGCCTGCTGATCAGCGATTACTAGCGATTCCACCTTCATGCAGTCGAGTTGCAGACTGCAATCTGAACTGAGACCGGTTTTGGGGATTGGCTCCATCTCGCGATATTGCTTCCTATTGTACCGGCCATTGTAGTACGTGTGTAGCCCTGGATGTAAGGGCCATGAGGACTTGACGTCGTCCCCACCTTCCTCCGGTTTGTCACCGGCAGTCTCTATAGAGTCCCCAGCATTATCTGATGGCAACTATAGATAGGGGTTGCGCTCGTTGCGGGACTTAACCCAACACCTCACGGCACGAGCTGACGACAGCCATGCAGCACCTGTGCAAAGGTCCCCGAAGGGAAAGACTGCTTTCACAGTCGGTCCTAAACATGTCAAATCCAGGTAAGGTTCTTCGCGTTGCCTCGAATTAAACCACATACTCCACCGCTTGTGCGGGCCCCCGTCAATTCCTTTGAGTTTCAATCTTGCGATCGTACTCCCCAGGCGGGGCACTTAATGCGTTAGCTGCGGCACCGAGAGGGTCAACGCCTCCCGACACCTAGTGCCCATCGTTTACCGCTAGGACTACCAGGGTATCTAATCCTGTTTGCTCCCCTAGCCTTCGTGCTTCAGCGTCAGTATAATCCCAGAAAGCCGCCTTCGCTACTGGTGTTCCTCCCGATATCTACGCATTTCACCGCTACACCTGGAATTCCGCTTTCCTCTAATTCACTCAAGACCGACAGTATCGAATGCAGGCTATAAGTTGAGCCTATAGTTTTCACATCCGACTTGAAGGTCCGCCTACGCACCCTTTACGCCCAGTAAATCCGAACAACGTTAGTCCCCCCCGTATTACCGCGGCTGCTGGCACGGAGTTAGCCGGGACTTCCTCTGCGGGTACCGTCAGGCACAAGTCAGTTACTACTTGTACGGTTCTTCCCCGCTGACAGGGTTTTACACACCAAGATGCTTCATCACCCACGCGGCGTTGCTGCGTCAGACTTTCGTCCATTGCGCAATATTCCCTACTGCTGCCTCCCGTAGGAGTCTGGGCCGTATCTCAGTCCCAGTGTGGCCGTTCACTCTCTCAAGCCGGCTATTCATCGTCGCCTTGGTAGGCCATTACCCCACCAACAAGCTAATGAACCGCGGACCTATCCCTGATCGGCAGATTGCTCCGCCTTTGATTATCTGAAGATGCCCTCAAATAATATTATCCGGTATTAGACGACCTTTCGGTTGATTATCCCAGATTCAGGGGCAAGTTATCCACGTGTTACTCACCCGTTCGCCACTTTACTCGCCGGACCGAAGTCCGACTTTCTCGTACGACTTGCATGTATTAAGCACGCCGCCAACGTTCGTTCTGAGCCAGGATCAAACTCTCCGTAAAATATATATAATTTTCTTTTACGAAATTTGATTGTATTGATTTCCCGAATCTCACGATTATATAAATCATGTTATTCAGGATTTACTGTATTTTGGGGATTCAATTTTATTGAACCCGCGACAAAAACAGAGTCTGTATATTTAACTCTTCACTTCGTTTAGCTATTTAGTTGTCAAAGAACAATTTGTTTCAGTTTAGCTTCTTTCAAAGCCAAAAAAAACTGCCTGCTTTTCGCTGGCAGAGTCAGAGTATATACGCAGCCGAGACTAAAGTCAAGACCTTTTTTTAAAAAATTGTAACTTTCTTGCGTTAAAGTTTCATTTTCTTATATACCAATGACTTACACATAGCAAAAACTATCTTTTTCCTTTGTTTTCGCACTAAATATTGCACTAAATTTGACTTTTTTTCTGTTTTTTTCGTATTTTTTATTTTTAAAAAATAATACGTCCCTTCATTTCTGAAAACCACTACATATAAAAAAACTTTTCATGTAGTAAATCTGTGGCTCTCTTCAAATTATACAAGTATTATAATTTCTGTTTTGATACAAATTCAGAACAATACATCAATAAACTTGTAATCTTACACCTCTTATACGTATATTAAACTCAGAAAATTGAAATATTTTTTTAAGAACCTATAATTTGGCTTATCTTTAAATAGAAACAGCCTTAATAAATTGAAAATGACAAGAATCTGATGACACGAAAAAAAGAAATACTCATATTATTACTGCTTTTTATAACCGCACTCTCTATTCGTATAGTTTATCTTAGCCAAACAGCATCATCTCCCTTATTTAAAAATCCTGTCATGGATGAAAAATATCATGTCGAGTTGGTAGAACAGATAAAAACCGACAACGAACCGAAAGAACCATATTTCAGAGCTCCACTTTATCCATATTTTCTCACTATGCTCTCAAAAGCAACAAATGGATCATTTTTCTCTATGCGTCTCATACAAATTATATTGGGGTCAATGCTTCCAATTCTCTTATACCTTTTAGGGCTAAGACTCTTCCGAAGAAAAGTTGCTCTCATCGCAGCCTTCCTTGCCGCCATATACCCTACTTTCATCTACTATGACGCAGCATTGTTGATAACATTTTTAATAACTCTTTTTTCTGTCACACTTCTTTGGGCGTTATATAGATATAAACCAAACTCATTTATGAGTCCTCTTATTATAGGGGTCTTACTTGGAGCAGCCGGATTAGCTCGTCCTAATATATTGCTCTTCGGACCATTTCTTTTTATATGGGTTATAATTATTCTCAAAAAACAAATCGGGATAAAAAAAGCACTGGCACACTATGTCGTCATTGGCATATCCGCTTTTATTGTTATACTGCCGGTGACATTGCGAAATTATAAAGTTTCGGGTGACCCTGTTTTTATTGCATGGCAGGGAGGTATCAATTTCTATATTGGCAATAACCATCTGGCAAGCGGATGGTCGGCAACTCTGCCGGGGATAGATAAAAGCTGGGAGGGCGGATATACCGAGTCAATCGCACAGGCAGAAAAAGCAAAAGGCAGAATATTACAAAGGTCTGAAGTATCTGATTACTGGTTTGACCAAACGTTTAAAGATATAGCAGAACATCCGGCAAAATTTGCAAATCTTATTATAAAAAAAATACGTCTTCTTCTGAATGGCTATGAAACTCCAAACAATCAAGATATATATCTTTCCAAAGAATTCAGCAGCCTGTTTAACATACTGTTATTTCAGGGCATAATATATTTTCCCTTTGGACTACTTCTCCCCTTGGCTCTGGTGGGTATTTACTTTTCATTTTCACAATGGAAAAAATTCCTTCCAATATATCTCTTTCTTTTAGCATATAGCAGCTCACTTATCCTCTTTTTTGTCTGTGCGAGATTTCGGCAGCCGATGATACCGTTTCTACTCTTGTTTGCTGTGTATGCTGTTTTTAAAACCAAAGAGCTATATCTTGAGAAAAACTACAAACTTCTGATAATCGGCGGTTGCCTATTTATAGCTCTCATGTTTGAAAGCAATCATGACATTCTCAAGTTAAACCAACAACGAGTCAAAGCAGAGAATTACCACCTGATTGGCAATGCTTATCTTGAACAAAACAATTTACGGTTAGCTGAACAGGAATTTATCAAATCTGTCAAAATAGACCCTACTTTTGCCCGGGGCTTTAACAATCTTGGGTTAATACAAGGACGAAAAGGAAACCATGTGCAGGCACAAATGAATTTCAAGCGTGCAATTGAACTCGACCCAAATGTTGTTGAGTCTTATGTCAACTATGCGACAACTGAAATTGTGCAAAGTAATTTTGACGAAGCAATTTCTATTTTATTAGATGCTCAAAAACAATTTCCCTTAGATGATAATGTAGTGTTAAAACTGGGGATGACATATTTTCAAAATGGCAATATACAAAAAGCCAATCTGGCTGTCAAAAGAGCTTTACAGCTCAACCCACAGAATAAGTTGGCTCAATCAATATTACAGCAAATTAATCAACCACAACCATGATTTTTGTAATCTAAATATTTTTTAAAAAAATAGCCCTTCTGATTACTCAAAAGGGCTTTAAGTTTTAGTAGAAAGTTGCCCGTCCTCCTTGTCACTTAAGGTGGCGAGACCGCATTGCTTTATAAGGGCGTGTCCCAATGACGGTACTTTCATTAATAATATCGACAATTTTTTAAATCTGTCAAGATAAATCGTACAAAATAATTTTAGTTTTTTACAAAAATTGGCAATCCTATATACAAAACTAATCTATTTTCACATAATATTGCTCTATATGGAATGTACCATGCTGTTTTTTAGTATGACGTACAAATCCTTCAGCTTCCAAAAGAGCAGTCATATCTTTAATCATAAACGGATTCCCGCATAAAAAGACATTTGTATTTTCAGGTGTTGGTTTCACTCCCCATGCTTTTTCAAGATGTCCGCCTTCCCAAAGTTTCTGCACGAAACCTTCTTCACCATGCCAAGGCATAACTTCGTCTTTGGAATGTGACAAAATTGGAACATACAAAAAATCATCCGACATTTCAGCAAGAGTGCTTAATTCCGAATGATAGCCTAAATCTTCGGTGTGATACGCACCATGAAATACCGCAAGTTTACGATTCAATTTTTGAGCAATTTCTGTACGGATCATGCTCATATATGGTGCCACACCGGTACCTGTCGCAATTAGTACTGCGTTAAAATTTTCGGGTACTTGTGAAAGGGTAAACATCCCTTTGAATTTTGGTCCTAAAAATAATCTGTCACCAACTTTCAGATTTAATAACCGTGAAGACAATGAACCGGAATGTACTAACCCTATATAAAACTCAACATATTCTTTTGTTCGTGATGATGATGCTATCGAATACGCCCGCATTACAAATTTTTCTAAATCTTTTGGGGGGGATTCCTCTTCTGTTGCACTTGCAATGCGTGGATATGTCCCCGGTACACCAAGGGTGCCATACTGCCCCGGTTTAAATTCAGGAAGCTCCCATCCGTCAGGTACAACCCGTAATTTTATTAAATTGGGAGATATTTCAATTCTTTGAGCGACTATTGAGTTAAGTACTTTTTCAGCCATCTGTATTACCTATCTGCTTAAATATTTCGTTACTTCTGTTATGTGATAATTACAGTTATTTGTATCAAGTTGTCAAGTTTACTGTTTTAATTGTACAAAAGAATCGCTTTTATTTGTTTTATCCTTAGATTTGACAATATATACTTCATCATTTTTACGAATATCAGATATTTTAATACCTACTTCATCCCCTTTGCAAGCACCGGCAACATTTTTAGATTCAATTTGCATTGATTCTATATAAATCCGTTTTAGTCCCGTTTTTTTACCGATAATTATAATTTGATCACCAATTTTCAAATCTTCATTGAGCTTAATCTCGGCAACTTCAATCTTCTGATAATAATTCTGAACTTTCCCGATAAATATTTTTATCTCGGTAGCCTCGTTGTTTTCAGCAGTCGAGAAATCATCTTGGGTCGGTTTCCCCAAATAGAAACCTGTAGAGAACTGACGGTTAAAAACTTTTTCAAGTTCTTTGATACCTTCTTGCACTTCTTCTTTGGTAAGATGATTATCCAATGCTTTTCGATATACTCTGGTGACAACATCAACGTATCTTGGGTCACGTCCCCGCCCTTCAATTTTATAACTATAAATTCCGGCTTGTTTCATATCCTCTATCAGTTCTAGCGTACATAAATCTTTTGCCGACATTACCCGTGAGTTTTCAATTTCAAGCTCATTACCAGAACTGTCGGTTATAGTATAACTACGACGGCAATTCTGGTGACATTCACCACGGTTAGCAGATTTTTTCGATGTCATCTGCGACATAAA
Organism: uncultured candidate division Zixibacteria bacterium; assembly: GCA_937900185.1. Classification (GTDB taxonomy): domain Bacteria; phylum Zixibacteria; class MSB-5A5; order GN15; family FEB-12; genus QQUK01. The sequence continues at coordinate 6,536 of CALCCW010000152.1, forward strand.
ACAACGCCCCGAAACCGCAACACACATAGCACCATGGGCAAAACATTCTATTTCGATGACTTCTGAAATTTCTTTTATCTGTTCTAAATTTAATTCTCTTGCAAGTACAACTCTTTTTGCACCGAATGATTTATAGAACTCAGCTGATTGTTTATTTGAAACAGATGCTTGGGTTGAGATAAAAAACGGAACATCATGCTTATTACAAAGCATGATTACAGCGTTGTCCCAACAGATAACAGCATCGACTTTATCTTTGACAGCAATAATCGTTTCTTCGAGTTGTTCAATTTCTTCGGGGTAAATAATCGTGTTAAGAGTCAGATACAATTTAACATTACGTTCGGACTCGTTGCACATCTCTCTCATTTCGTCGAGGTCTGCAATGTTGAAATTTTTTGAGTTTGCCCGCATCGAGAATATGTTTAACCCAAAATAGACAGCATCGGCACCTGCGTGTATAGCAGCAGCCAACATGGGGAAATTCCCCGCCGGAGCCATAAGTTCATATCTCTGTTTCATAAGAAGCAAGATACAAAATAATTGATAAGATAGGTAGATTATTTTTCTACATTTTTTTAGTAATATATATTATTAGGCTCCTACATTCACAAACGAAGTAGGGCAGGTCTTTCCGAGACCTGACGGGATAAATTTTATTCACCATGTTCTCCATCAAAATACAATTCGTCAACTACTCCCCATCCATCAGCAGAGACAACTTGTAGGGCAGGTCTTTCCGAGACCTGCCTATTTTAAATTACTCTCCAAATTTTCCATCAAATGATAATTTTTCATTTACTCCCCATCCATCAGAATAATATCCTTTCTCAAAAAAATTATTAAATGATGAATATTTCCATTCAATAGGTTTATGCACATATCTATGTTTAACTGGATTATAATGAATATAATCAAAATGATTTGCTAAATCAGACTCATTTCTTATAACATGATCCCAAAAACGAGATTGCCAAATTTTCTTTACAGGTGTATTGCGAAAATAATTATATTTTTTATGAAATGATAATTTTATTTTTTGAATAATAATCGAAAGGTTATTTTGTTTAGGGTCAATCAACAGATGAATATGGTTTGGCAAAATGACATAAGCGATGATCTTAAAATTCATTACATTTTTAAAATGTTTCATGGATTCAAGAAAGAGTTCTTGATGGTTATCTAAAATATTCGACCTATTAAAAGTCACAATGGTAACAAAGTAAATATTTCCTTGAGAATAATATCTTCGTAGTTTTGACATGCTTTTAAAATAGGCATGATGACTGACAGGTGATGTCAGTTTATGTTTTAGTTGATTGAAAGATGTCAGGTCTCGGAAAGACCTGACCTACTGGGCTATAAATAACATTTGACTTTTATCATAGCAGGTCGGGTTCACGATCTTCAGATTACTGTAACAGTCGGCAACAAAGATGGTTCATTTGAGAAAGTCGTTATTGATTGTGTGAAGAAGTAGGGGAGTCGGTTTGGTTAATGTATTACCCTAAGATATCAGATCTGTCCAAAACATCTTTTAATGTAAATATATCAAAAGTTCTATTTATACTCTCACTATTGATAAAAGATTTTATTTGATTCTTTACATCTTCAGAGTTTACAAGAATCCAGATTTCTAAGTTCTCAAATAATTCGACATAAAGACCTAAATCTTCTTGTTCAATCAAACCTAGCTTTTGCCGTTGTGGAAAGCTAGCAACTCTTTCAACTAAAATCTTATGAAGAAGTTTTATTCTATAGCAAATATGCTCAGACCTTAAATGAGCAAAATCACCAAAGAATCGATATTCTAAACCACTAAAGTCAGTCAAAAGGTTGTACCCAACAGGTCGCCCTAATTCAAATATTACTCTCTCGCCTCCACCTGACATAGGTGTAAATGTTGCATTTTTAGAGTATAAAAATGTCGTCTTCATTTGGTCAATTGGTATAGTAGAACTACTAGTAGGAGTCGTTTCTTCAACAGCTTTTGTAATTGCTTCTGTTGCTTTTGATTTAAAGTCACTTTTATTATACTTTATGGTATCTAATCCAGAGATATTAAATGACAACTTATCTTCTTTTTTTTGAAATGGAATCACATACTTATTAAATCCTAACATTAAACCATATTCCATTTGGACATTTGCATTTGCAAATTCTACACCATTTTCATTTTCGTTGTTGAGTAATATTATACAAAATTGAGAAGTAATTATCTTTGAACAAATCTTTGAACAAAAGACTAGTTGTCCAGGTTCAAAATTTGTTCCTGCATCTTCAGGAATTATATCAATATCTTCTAAAATTTTTCTAGTTATATCTTTTTCTAAAGAACTTTCTTCAAAACTATACCCAATAAAACATGATCGAGTAGAAGAAAAAGCGAAATCACATCTAGGTAATCCTATTATACATTTTTCATTTGTTCTTATTGTCTTATCCATATATTCCCCTTAAAAAGAATATTTATCTACACAATCCGAAAATAATCAACCAGTGTACAACGCCTCGGGCGGGTGAATGTGGAGGCTTTGGTAAGTCCTTCGCCTGTAGTCCCAGCAATAGACATCGTGGTATATCCCTCGCCGCCGTATCCAAGACCTGCCAAATTGAAGCCATTCTTGACAAAGATATTTGCACGACAAAGTTGAGCCATATTTGAAAGATTGACAATCGATGTAGAATGCATAACAAATGTATGTTTAAACTGATGCTCGACAATGACCGCTTTTTCCATCGCTTCTTCAACTGTCTTACAGCGCACCATTGGAATGACAGGCATCAGTTGTTCTGCCATAACCATCGGATGATCCCATGCTGATTCAAAAAAGACCAACTTGGTTCCCGGAGGCGGAACAACATCAATTTGTTTTAAAATCTCTTCTGCCGACTTACCGACAAAGTTTCGATTGATTCTCACATGACGGTACCCTGTCGGGTTTGGGTCGGATTCGACTAATATTTTTGTCAGTTTGTCAATATGTATGCCCTCAAGTTCAAAAGCACCATTGGCAACCATCTCATGTTTGAGACGATGGGCAACTTTATCAACAACAAAAATTTCTTTTTCATCAGTACATAAAACATTATTATCAAACGATGCCCCTCTGACAATATCACGCCCTGCCTGGGAAAGCACAGCAGTATCATCGACAATAACCGGAGGATTCCCCGGTCCGGCACAAATAGCCCGAATCCCTGACTGCATGGCAGTTGCAACAACTGCTCCCCCGCCGGTAACTAAAATTAAATCAATCTGTTTGTGAGTCATCAATGCTTGGGCAGATTCGATTGTCGGAGATGACATACAGGTGATAAGATTTTCAGGACCGCCTGCTTCGATAATAGCATCATGAATAATTTTTGCTGTTTCGGCTGAGACATTTTTAGCGGCAGGATGCGGATTAAATACGACAGCATTTCCGGCAGAGATACATGAGATAGAATTGTTCAAAACAGTTGAGGCGGGATTTGTCGACGGTGTAATAATTCCGACAACTCCCCATGGTGCCTGCTCTACCAAAGTAAGTCCGTGGTCACCGGAGAAAGCATGAGGCAAAATATCTTCTACCCCCGGAGTTTTATTCGCTTGTAAAATAATCTTGTTCATTTTGTCAGGCATTTTACCGAGACCTGTTTCAGTCACAGCCATTTTGCCAAGTCGTTCGGCATTTTCTAAAGCACGTCTGCGAATATTGGCGATAATCTCTTTACGTTTTTCTAAAGAAATATCCAAAAATTTTCGCTGAGCAAATTTGGCTGATGAAACAGCATCATCTAAAGAACTAAAACAGCAGACAGAACCATCGGAATTGGTTGCGACTCTTTCTCCAAGAGGTAAACGGTTTACAGATTGAGAAGGTGGTAGAATAAGTCTTGATGATGGTGCTTCCGGTTCGGGAGAAACAACAGAATTGACTTTCCCGTTATTAATTTGCTGTAGAACAAGATTAACAATATTTTCAACATTTTGATTATTATCAGCCATTTGGATACCTATAAAAAAGGGAGCCTGTCAAAGAAACAAGCTCCTAAAATCTATCAATTTTGTTTATTCTTCTGGTAAAGCGGTAGGAAACACGTCATGTACGTTTGAGTGAGGACGCGGGATGACATGAACAGTAACAAGCTCGCCAATTTTTTGAGCAGCTGCAGCACCTGCATCAACTGCCGCTTTACAAGCAGCAACATCACCTCGTACAAGAGCGGTCACATATCCGCCGCCGATTTTTTCATACCCAACTAAAGTAACTTTAGCTGCCTTCACCATAGCATCGGATGCTTCAATTAATGCAACCAATCCCTTGGTTTCGATCATTCCTAAACTTTCCATCGATATCTCCTAAATCATACGTAATTATCTTAATTATCACTTCATTATAGTATCTTATGTAAGTGGTTGTCAAATAAAAAAGTAAGTTTTTTCAATTATTTAAAGAAAGCTAACTTTAAACAACTTCATAAATTAGAGAGAATATGTAATTTGTTCTAATCTAATGGCTGTATTTTTCAGTCAAAGCCTGCCCAATTCTAAGCAAAGAGAACCTAAGCTCTTGAGGAGTAACAATTTCTACTTCTGCCCCAAACCTTAAAAGCCATCGTTGGATTTCTTCAAGACCTTTTGTCGTCACAGAATATTTTACAAAACCGTTTTCAAGCTGTTCTTTTTGTTCGTTCTGATGATGCACTGAAGATAAAATAACTTTGGCGGCATCACCTGAAAACAGTGCCACAACATCAACCGGCTTACCTGAAAAGACAGACCAACTTCCCTCAAAATACGATTCAGCAGATATATCATCAGATTTAATAAAATCTTTATCGGTGATACTGACATCAATAATTCTATTCATACGAAAAGTCCGATACTCTTTTTTCAAATGACAATACCCTACAAAGTAAAATGCCGACCCACGAAAGATAATAAAATACGGGTTTACTTCCCTTTGTGATTCACCTGATTTTATAGAAACATATTTTAAAGAAATTATTTTTTGAGTCGAGATTGCTTTTTCAATCAGCTCATAGAATTGAATAGAATGCTCGTCATCTATAGAATCTTTTATTTCAATCCGAGTTGTAAGGGGAGAATATTTTTTTTCTTTCTGTACATTATCAGAAAGACAGCTATCAATTTTAACAATTAGAGATTTATAAATTTTACTGTATTTATCAGTTTTAATTAAAGGGCTTGATTCAAGAGCTGTTTTCAATAATTGATATTCCTCAATTGAAAAATTAAGGGGAGGAAGAAAATTATCAGAGGCAAGTTTATACCCATTTTCATAGTAGATAGGAATATTCATTTCAGAAAGAGAGATAATATCACGGTATATTGAACGTTCGGTAACTCCGCACTCTTCCGCAAGTTTATCGGCATTCATATTTTTCCGAGTCCGCAGCAAATTGAGAATAAAAAGCATTCTATCGTACTTATTCATAAACCCTTCTTTTTGTAAGATTGGATTTTAATATACATAATTAAAACAAACATGTCAAAGTATGGGATACTTCCTATATAATCTTTAAAAACCCACTACACCCCGAACACAACCAAAAGAACGACAGTTCGTATTCTGTTGTATTACTTACGCTTACGAACCAAACAACCATTGGCATATGCTTTGCTTTTAACAGCCATGAAGAGAAAGAAACATCCTTACAAGGAGGTGTTATGTCAAGAAAAAAAGCGGGAAACAGCCGCAAGAAACAACCGGTAAATTTTTGGAAATCATTTATATTCAAATATCCCTCAAGAATTTTACTTAGCCTTATAGTAATAACCTTATTTTTAACACTTGTACAATGTACAGTGAAATCCCCTGAAGCTCCGACCTGGAATACTACATTTTCAGTTCCGGTAATCAACCGTTTGTATCAAATGGATGAGTTAGTAGAAAAAATTGGGCAGGATGAGTTAGGTATTGATTCATTGGGAAATGTCTCATTTTCAGTTACTGAGACTTTCGACCCAATCGGTATTGATACTGCCCAACTGACAACTGCTGATATATCTTTTAGTCAGTCAGAGATATTGGGATTGGTTGATATAAATCCGCCTGTTTTTACACCATTGAACGTAAGCTTAAGTTCAATTACAGGACTTGCGACAGCATTGCCCGGCGACTCTGCATTTGTAGACTCCTTGATGTTTTCTATATCGAACAACTTTCCTCAGATAGAAGAATTTTCAAGTGCAACTATTGCTACGGGGCATATAGATATTTCGGTAGACAATTATCTTGGTGTTTCAATTGATACACTGCTTATCCAGTTATATGACCGTCAAACAGCATCAGTAGTCCAGTTAGATACAGTAGTACAAAGTATACCTGACAGCAGTTCTTATCTGCATACAATGAACTTAAACGGAAGAACTCTTTCCAATTATTTACGTGTAGATATTGCCGCTTTTACACCGGGTGGAACTGTACAAAACTTCTCGGAAAGAAGTATTCAAACAAATGCCGATTTTGGTTCTACAATTACTGTTTCCCAAGCAGTCGCACAAGTTCCTCCGATGCCTGACATGAATTTCTCCAATAAATTGGGGCTTTCGCTAAACCCGGGAGAACAGATTGACTCGGCACAGTTAGGCGGCGGTAATATTATTATGTATGTAACCAACAATTCAAGCCTTGATGCTACCGTAAACATCACGGTCCCATCGCTTGAGTTAGGCGGAACAACATATACTCTCAGTCAACCGATTTTGGGCGGGCAGACTATCAATATCAATACTGATTTGGCAAACTATAATCTTATCCCTATAGATGACACTGTACTCATTGACCTTGCTGTTTCTCTCCCCGGCTCAGGTATTGATTTAGTTCCTATAAATGAAACAGATTCTTTTACGGTAACCGCATCATTAGGCAATTTAACATTTAATTCCATATCAGGAATTATTTCTGATAATACAACAAGTTTTGATAATATAACTCAAGAGCTAACTGCTCCTGACGGATTTAATGATATTTCATTTGTCAGTGCGGTTTTATCACTCAATATCGAAAATGGCGTTGACCTCCCCGGTAATTTGGCTTGTACCTTATCTGCTTCCAACGGCAAAGTCTTAGAAATCACAGGCACTATTGCTCCAAGAGGTACTTCTGTCAGACAATTAACAACGATCACAAATAACGATGTCGCTGATTTTTTAAATCCGATTCCTGATTCTGTTACCATAGGCGGGTCGATATCATTTGGTGATAATATAGCTCATACTATAAATGTATCCGATTCAATATTTGCATCATTTGATATTTATGCTCCGCTCCATGTCAAAGTAGACAATGCTGAGATAACAGATATTGATATTGAACGGGAAGCATTGGATTCGTCTGATATGGCACAGATTACTGAACATGTCACCGAAGCACGATTTGTATACACTATTACCAATCATCTTCCGCTTGGTATCTCAGCAGTAGTTGCCATGGGTTCAGATTCAGCAGCATTATATACAACACCGGAACTTGTTATTGATACATTTTATGCTGCTGCTGCTCCGGTTGACCCGCTCACCGGTATCACCACAATGGAACAAGTCACAGAGGGTGAAATATTATTAGATTCATTAGATATTCAAATTCTACAAAATGATACTCTCTTTATTCGACCGATTCTGATTTTAAATAGCTCAGATACATCAGGAGTTCTTCTGACAGGTTCTGACTATTTTTCAATCCAGGGTCGAATTGAAGTTGAATACTTATTTGATACAGATTTATAAGGAGGCGATTATGAAAAACAATCGTACAAAAACAGTCGCCTTTGATACGGCGAATTTACAAAAACTTTTTATCGTACTGTTCATACTATCAGCTATCTTAGTTATAAGCAGTTCTCTGCATGCCCAAGGTAATGCATCAGATCGGAAGAGCACACGTCTGAACTCCAGTCACACTGATATATCTCGTATGCCGTCTTCTGCTTGAAAAAAAAAAAAAACATCGAA
>CALCCW010000153.1:0-2156 GCA_937900185.1 uncultured candidate division Zixibacteria bacterium
CATTTGATCTGTTTATCGAATTAGGTGCCACCGATGAGCAGGCACATTTTTCGGTGCTGTATGGTTCGGGTCTTGACGGATGGTTTGTAAATGATTTAGATAAAGACGAGCATTCGGGAATGGATGCTCTCTTTCAAACTATCATCGATGAAGTCCCTGCTCCTGATGTTGACCAAGAGGGTGACTTTTTAATGCAAGTCAGTTCGCTTGACTGGAATGACTATATCGGACAAATCGGATGCGGTCGAGTACAACGAGGTACACTCAAAAAAGGTGAAGATTTCACTCGCATAGCTACAAGTTTAAATGATACTGCCGACCATGAAAAAGGCTGGACAGTAGATTCTTCGTCAAAAGTCAAGGGTGTCCACATGTGGGTGACTCGCGGACTTACCAGAGTTAAAACTGATGAAATATCAGCCGGTGATATTGTTTGGCTTGCCGGACCGCCTGAAATAGGTATTGGTGATACATTCTCAAAAGATGAAGATACAAGCAACGCATTAAAACCTCTTGAAATTGAAGAACCAACCCTTTCAATGTTTTTCTTAGTCAACAATGGACCTTTTTCCGGTCAAGATGGAACCGCTATTATGCTCCGTCAGTTAAAAGACCGTCTCGAACGAGAACTTCGGGTCAATGTCGCTCTTCGTATGGAAGATATCGGGCGTGCTGACGGTGTTAAAGTTTCAGGACGAGGTGAACTTCATCTTGCCATCTTAATTGAAGAAATGCGTCGCGAAGGACTTGAGTTCTGTATTTCTCGCCCTGAGGTTATTATCCATCATGACGAAGATGACAACGTACTGGAACCTATGGAACAGCTAATCATAGATGTTCCCGAAGAACATCAGGGCATTATTATTGAAAAACTTGCCAAACGTAAAGGTGAACTGACTACTGTTGAAAATGCCGGTACCAATGTTATCCGTATAGAATTTAAAATTCCTACACGAGGGCTTATCGGCTACCGTTCTGAATTTCTCACCGATACTCGAGGACTTGGTATCATGGCATCTCGTTTTAACGGTTATGGTCCGTGGTGCGGTGAAATTATTTCTCGAACAAAAGGTTCTGTTATCTCAATTGAAACAGGTCCGGCAACTTCCTATGCTTTGGAGGGACTGCAAGAACGTTCAGTCAGTTTTATCGAACCTACCGAACGAATTTATACAGGACAGATTGTCGGCGAAAATTCACGCAGTATGGATATGACCTGCAACCCGACAAAGAAAAAACAACTGACCAACCATCGGGCATCAAATAAAGATATAGGGGTCAAACTTGATGTTCCCCGAAGGATGACTCTCGAACAGGCAATGGAATGGATTCGTGATGATGAACTGGTTGAAGTGACTCCAAAATCTATTCGTATCAGAAAAACTATTTTAGATATAGATGATCGTAAACGTGCCGAGAAAAAACTTCTTGCTCTTGAGGAATCTGCGACCTCATCGTTACAATCACGCCCCTCAATGTAGATCTATCATTTGTCATTCCTAACTCCGCCAATGTCATTCCCAACTTGGAGGTTGTGTCACAATACGAATTTTCACCATGTTATGTTAGTTCCTGAATCCGCAAAGCGGGTTTGTGAACTAATATTTTGTATTACGACACAGTCTCTTGATTGGGAATCCAACATTGTTGTTTTTAAAATGGGTTCGTTTCGCATATAAAACATCTTTTTTTAGCCGTTTTTCAGTGCTGTTTTCCGCTGTAAGCAAGGTAGTTGTATGCGGTTACGACGAAATAGCTTTACCTGAAAAATTGGCTTAAAGCCATTTTTGGTAATATTTTTTGTAGTGATTTTGTGCATAGTATTTTCTCTTTCATAATTTAATTATTCATAGTATGCAGTGTGATGTGAAAATAGTGAATGTTTGTATGAAATGTGTGAAGATTGGCAGACAGGAGCGTCTGACGATTGCTGAAATCTCAGGATATCATAATTGTCAGGTATCGGGGAGACCTGACCTGAGCTATTAAGTTCTATTAAGAATCTATTATAAATTTAATTTGACACCACTTTTTTATTTGTTTATCCTTAAAATCATTCAAACAAAATCTAAAGGATAAGATCGGAAGAGCGTCGTGTAGGGAAAGAGTGTAGATCTCGGTGGTCGCCGTATCATTAAAAAAAAAAACACAAAATA
>CALCCW010000154.1:0-6144 GCA_937900185.1 uncultured candidate division Zixibacteria bacterium
CCGAAGCATACACAGAGCCCATCACAGCAAACTGCGAGAGATGGTGTGGTTTGCAGTCAACATTTGCCCCTACATCTAAAACGATAGTTGGGGTTTCAGTGGATGTCGGGAAAGCTGTGGTTATAGCAGGACGACTGACACCTTCAATACGACCGAGAGTAATAAGTGATGTAGCCATGACAGCACCGGTGTTACCCGGAGAAATAAATGCAACCGCTTCTTTTTCTTTGACCATTTTTAAACCGACAGAGATAGAGCTTTTTCGCATACGGACACCATCGGTAGCCGAGATAGTCATAGGTACTTCATCATCAGCGTGACGCACTTCAACATTAGCCGGAAGATTATCTTCTTCTTGTAAAATTTTGTTTATATCGTCCTGTCTACCGACGAATGCAACTCGAATTTTTTTGCCAATTTGTCTGGCGGCATCAAGTCCACCTTGGATAATTTCAGCTTTCCCGGAGTCAGCCCCCATTACGTCAAGGACGATAGTATGTACAGTTTCAGTTGTCATGTAAGGATTATTTTTTATCCTTCATTGTTGTTGAAATGTTATACTTCTTTAACATCAATAATCTGACGACCATTGTAATATCCACAATGGGTACAAATATGATGAGGTAATTTTGGATTGTGACAATGCTGACATTCTGATACGTTTGGTAATGTCATTGTCCAATTCGTACGGCGTTTACGCCCACGAGTTTTAGAATGTCTTCGTTTAGGAAGAGGCATTAGGAGTGTTCCTTATTTTCAGTTGTTTGCTTGGAAATCTTTTTCAAAGCTTCCCAGCGTGGATCTATTATTTCTTTTACACAAGTGCATGTAGTTTCATTCAAATTTATTCCGCATTGCGGACAAAGACCTTTACAATCTTCAGTACAAAGCGGTTTTAACGACAGAGATAAAATAATCGACTGTCTTAAAATATCAGAAATATCAGCTTGTAAAGCTCCATCTTTAAAATACGCATAATCTTCTGTGTCTAAGACATCTTTTTCATCAACATCTGCATGTAGTGTTTCGGCACAAGCGATAAAATCGATTGAGTTTTTTATCTCTCTATCGAAACCATTTAAACAACGTGAACATTCAACATTCACTTTTGCCTGCACTGTTCCCTGGCAGAAATATTCTTCGCCGGATTCCTGAATATGTAAATCAACACGCAGCGATTTCAGCTCATTTAAGCCTTGATAATCAAGATTTAAACTACTTGAGTCACCGGTTAAAACGGTTTCTGCCGGAAAAGAATCGAATTCTCGCAGGTCTAATATCATAGCCTCAAATAATAGGTAAAAAAAGGCAAATTGTCAAGAGGAAAGAGATTATATAATCTATTGTACTACATTGGCTTACAATGGCATTTAGCTAATTTTTGACAATTTCTCTATCTGGTTACATTTTTGCATATATTGCTCTTAATATTCATACGTATTTATGGAATATAAGCACAAAAAAACTGTTAAAAATCTGGGATTTAAAATCAGCCTTGTCGGGTTCACAATACTACCGACAGGCGGTTATCGAACCCGACAGAATTCATTCTCCAAAACAACAATCCTCAAATTTAATATCATTACCCCAATCTCTCTGATAATATCCTTTTTCATAATATGTCAATAACGAAGAATGTTCATAAACAAAAGGGGCATTCGTCAATTTATGTTTTACCGGGTTGTAATGAATATAATCTAAATGTTTATTGAAATCATTTTGGTCTCTTATAATATGATCCCAATACCTGTTTTGCCATACCCTTCCACTTTTAACTGCATAATTATAATTGCATGTATAAGTTCTTTTAAAACTATGTATAATTTTTGAAATATCTTGTTGTTCTGAATTAATAATGATATGAAAATGGTCAGGTAATATTACCCATGCAATTGGTTTAATTATTTTCCAACTCTCCCAAAATAAAGAAATATTTTCTAATAAAAGAGGATTTCTATTGTAGGTTACAGATGTCATAAAATATAACCTATTTTTGAATCGGTATCTTCGTAATGATTTCATGGTACCAATATATGTGGTATGACTGACAGGTGGTGTCAGTTTTTGTCGGGTTCTATTACCACCTATCGGTGGCTTCGCGAACCCGACCTACGATTTTAATCTCGAACATGTTTAAAAAAAAGTCAGGTCTCTTAAGAGACCTGACCTACTAAATAATGATTTATTTGAACACACGTCGACAAGCTCAGTGTGACAATAAAAAGGTTCGGGCATGCCCGAACCCTACAATCAATTTTAAAAAGTGACATTTGTCACTAATTGTTTTCTTTGTAAATCTTGATACGGTTTTTGGCTCTTTCAACAGCCAGTTTCTCTTCTTTGATATCAATATCTTTTTGTCCGTTATTGTAATCAGCAATTTTAGCTTGAGCTTTTTCAAGTGCTGATTCCGCACGGGCAACATCGATATCTTTTGCATATTCAGCGGCATCGCACAACAAAGATGCTGTGTTTGCTGAAACTTCGAGAAATCCGTTTGTCACAGAAAGAACTGATACTTTTTCATTTGTGTCACGAAATTCAATACGTCCGATTTTTAAAGCGGTAATCAAAGGAGCATGGTTTGACAAAACTCCTAAATACCCCTCTGTACCGGGGACAACTAACGAAACTATATCATCATCGTAAAAGATTTTTTCAGGTGTTACTATTGAGAGACGAAACATATATCACTACTTCTTTGATTTTTCATAGTTTTCTAATACTTCGTCAAGTCCACCGACCATATAGAAGAAATTTTCAGGAATATGATCAAGATTACCGGAAATAAGTTCATCGAAACCTTTTACCGTATCTTCAATCTTCACATATTTACCTGCTTTACCGGTGAATACTTCAGCAACAAAAAATGGTTGCGAAAGGAATCTTTGAATTTTACGAGCCCGCAACACAAGAGTTTTATCTTCATCGGCAAGTTCATCCATACCAAGAATTGCAATAATATCCTGCAGGTCTTTATACTTCTGTAAGATAATTTGAATTTCACGAGCAACACGGTAGTGATCTTCGCCAACAATTTTTGGATCAAGAATTCTCGATGTAGAGTCAAGCGGGTCAACCGCAGGATAAATACCAAGCTCGGCAATCTGACGAGACAACACCGTAGTAGCATCAAGATGTGAGAAGGTAGTCGCCGGAGCAGGGTCAGTTAAATCATCAGCAGGAACATAAATAGCCTGAACCGATGTAATCGAACCTGATTTTGTAGAAGTAATACGTTCCTGCAAAGCACCCATTTCAGTACCAAGCGTAGGTTGGTACCCCACCGCAGATGGCATACGCCCTAAAAGTGCCGACACTTCGGACCCGGCTTGCACAAAACGGAAAATATTATCAACGAATAACAAAACATCCTGATTTTCTTCATCACGGAAATACTCAGCCATTGTTAACCCTGAAAGAGCCACACGCAAACGAGCACCGGGCGGTTCGTTCATCTGACCGAACACCATAGCGGTTTTTTCAATAACGCCGGATTCTGTCATTTCAAGATATAAATCGTTACCTTCACGAGTACGTTCACCAACACCACAGAAAACAGAATAACCACCATGCTGGGTTGCAATATTGTGAATGAGTTCCTGAATGATAACAGTTTTACCTACACCGGCACCACCAAAGAGTCCAACCTTACCGCCTTTAGAATATGGTTCTAACAAGTCGATAACTTTAATACCTGTTTCAAACATTTCCGATACAGTTGACTGTTCATCAAATGACGGAGCCATGCGGTGAATTGGAAGACGTTTGTTGTCAGAAGGAACAGATTCTTTTCCGTCAATAGTATCACCAAGAAGGTTAAAAATACGTCCGAGAGAACTTTTACCAACAGGAACCGATATAGGGGCACCGGTATCAACTGCTTCCATCCCGCGAACAAGCCCATCGGTCGATGCCATAGCAACACAACGGACAACATTATCTCCGATATGCATTGCAACTTCAATAACTAATTCTTTTTTCGTTTCCGAATTAAAAATTTTAATAGCGTTTAAAATGTTGGGCAGTGAATCAGCTTTAAATTCACAATCGACTGTCGGACCAATTACTTGGACGACTTTTCCGATATTTTGTGCCATTAAACAATCTCCAGTTTATATAAAATCTTTTTTTTCAATTTTAATGCACTCTTATAAAAAGAGCGACTTATTTAGCCATACTATATATGTTCTATAAAAGTCAGAAGCACAGGGCTTCTGACCTGCAAAATTTCATTATGTGTTCAAAGCCTCCGCTCCTGCGACAACTTCAAGTAATTCTTTTGTAATCTGTGCCTGACGTGCTTTGTTATATTCAAGTGTTAACGCATCAACCATTTCTTCAGCGTTTGTGGTTGCATTCCCCATTGCCATCATCCTACTGCCATGTTCAGAAGCAATAGCTTCGGCAACAGCCATAATCATTTTAGATGTAGCATAGTTAGGTAAAATTGAATCATAAATAGATTCAGGGTCCGGCTCGAAAATATAGTCCATATTAAAACCGGCTTCTTCATTCACTTCAGGTTTTGCTATTGGCAAATAACGAGGAGAAACTATTTTATACTTCACCGTAGAAATAAACTGAGTATAAATAATTTCGATTTCATCAGTCTCACCATTTACAAAACGCTTGGTCAAAAAACTCACCATATCATGCACTTTGTTATAGTCGATAACCCCGCTCCAATCGCTGAAATTCCCAACAATTGTCCTATTACGAACTTTAAAATGGTCATTACATTTTTTCCCGACAGTGACAATCTCAAGCTCGTACGCAGCATTTGCTTCAAGCCATTCAGATGCCCTACGCAAAACGTTTGCATTGTAAGAACCGCAGAGTCCTCTATCGGAGGTAATGACAACCAAAGTTTTCTTTTTGACCGGACGCTCATCAAAATACGGATGAGAAATATCGTCAGAAGATGCAGTCGCCAAATGAGAAAGCATCAAATCAAGTTTTTCAGAATATGGTCTGGCTTCTTCAACCCTTTGCTGAGCTCGACGAAGTTTTGATGCTGCCACCATCTCCATCGCTTTGGTAATACGCTTGGTTGAATGAACCGATTTAATTCTTCTTTTGACTTCTCGTAAAGTAGCCATAATATATTTTATCTTTCAAAAGCGTTCACAATTGCAAACGCTGTCTAATTTATTCTGTTTTAAACTGTTCTTTAAAAGCAGCAATTGCTTTTTCAAGCTCTGCTTTTGTAGAATCAGAAATTTGCAATTCTTTTTCTAAGTTATGTTTGATGTCCGGGAAATTCTTGTCACAGAAAGCAATAAATTCTTTTGAGAATTTTTGAATTTCACGTGTAGGAACATCATCCATATACCCCTGAGTAGCAGACCAGATTTCTATGACCTGTTCAGCAATAGGCATCGGGACATATTGTCCTTGTTTTAACAGTTCAACCATTTTTTCACCACGGTTTAACTGTTTCTGCGTGCCTTCATCTAAGTCAGAACCAAACTGTGTAAAAGCAGCAAGTTCACGGTACTGTGCTAAATCAAGTTTTAGTGAACCGGCGATTTTTTTCATCATTTTTGTCTGAGCGTTACCACCTACACGAGATACCGACACACCTACGTTAATAGCAGGACGAACACCGGCAAAGAAAAGTTCCGATTCCAAAAATATCTGACCGTCAGTAATAGAAATTACATTCGTAGGGATATATGCAGATACATCTCCTGCCTGTGTTTCAATAATCGGAAGAGCAGTAATAGAACCGCCGCCGAGTTTATCAGAAAGTTTTGATGCTCTTTCTAAAAGTCTTGAGTGACAATAGAACACATCACCCGGGTATGCTTCACGACCCGGAGGACGACGAAGCAAAAGTGACAGCTGACGATAAGCAGCTGCTTGTTTTGTTAAATCGTCATAAACACACAGAACATGTTTGCCTTCAAACATAAATTCTTCAGCCATAGCACAACCTGCATACGGAGCGATATACTGCAGCGGAGCCGGGTCGGCAGCTGATGCGACAACTACTATAGTATATTCCATCGCACCGGCATTACGCAAAAATTCTACAACTTGCGATACTGTTGATGATTTCTGCCCGATAGCAACATAAACGCAGATAACATCTGTATTCTTTTGGTTGATGATTGTATCAATGGCAATAGCTGTTTTACC
>CALCCW010000155.1:0-4715 GCA_937900185.1 uncultured candidate division Zixibacteria bacterium
AGTGAGTGGAATGATGGGATGATGTGAGACGAAGAGTAAGAGTGGATAATAGATTATATTAATATGTATAAAATAAGAATATTTTTTTTTTTTTTTATTTTCTTTTTTTTTTTTTCAAGCAGAAGACGGCATACGAGATATATCAGTGTGACTGGAGTTCAGACGTGTGCTCTTCCGATCTAGGTGACTTAAAAGACAAAATCAGACTTTCAGATCTGCTCACATATAATTCTGCAAGTTTTATCCATGAGACAGCATTATCTTTTTTATTTTGACTAATAAGCTCTCTCATAGCCGATGAACGACATAGTATTTCTAAAGCACGGTATGTTGCTGCTGCTTGCAAAACTAAGTCCGCACCAAATTGTTTATTCGGATCAACTTGTTTTTCAATAATTGCATTTGCTTCTAAAACAGCATTGTTCAAAATTGCATCGGTATAGTTGTTATATATCGGAGAGTAATCTATATAAAGCGTCTCTCCCAATTGCATATTCCCCGAAGTGATTAGCTGAATTTCACCGGAATTATAGTCTGTCCTATAATCGGTATTTTCAGTATATAAAGTAAACGGGATAAAATAGAATGTGACAGCATCGCCGACACTAATCTGTCCGCCATTTTTTAATGTGCAGATAGCAGTTGAATAATCTATGACATAATCAATATTTTCTTTATATATATTCCCTAACGAACTATCGGATGCACATACTACTGTACTTCTAACTAATGGACAATTATGTATTGCAAACGATGTATCGGAGACAGAAATACTTTTTTTGAGAGGAGTATATACTGTAATAGTTTTTACTGCTAAACTATTTTCAGTAATTGAACCGTTAAATATTTTGATATACGAATCTGTATTGAAAATTACAAGCTGGTCATACACAAAATCCGAGATTGGTTGTATAAATTCAATATGATTACGTAATAAATCAACATTTGTATACGACATCTTACCTCCTCACTGAAATAGAATTTAAATTGGTAATAGATGTAAACTGAGAACCAACCGGTGCAGTTGTAAAACCTGAGCTTACTTCAATCTTAATCCAAAATCGATTAACTCCGTTGACATTATTTTTTTGCCAATCTTGCGGAGAACTGTCAAAGTCATCAAAGAGAAGAACTTCTTTATCAGAGCTGTCAAGATGATACGCTCCGCTTGAAGGTGTAAATGATTTCCAGTTGGATCCATCAAAATACGCATACGTTACTAATCCTCCAAGACCGGCTAAAGAGAGCAGCATACGAATAAATCTAAATTTCAAATCAGACCCGCAATAGATTTTATCTCCGATTGCTGCACAAAGCACAGATGAAATTGAGTGAAACATATCACCTGTGACAGTATTAGATGCTTCGGTAGTTTTTCCTCATAAGAAGAGGAACTGCTTTCATACAGCATAACGGAATCAAAAATAGATGCTCTTTTTTCTAATATCAACGGAGCAGAAAATACACCTGTTAGACGATTTGTCTGCATTAAAATAAATTGTCCACTGTTGAATTCCGACAAATAGAGAACTACCGGCACATTATTTATAAGGGTAAGTTGTGGAAAAAATGATTCCGATGGGTCCAATACTGTTATAGGACTCCAATTGCTCCCGTCAAACTCCCGATAGTTTAATTTACTGTCGTCGTAGACAACTCCAATAAATCCGCCCGGAAGTACAGTCGCATCAAAATGTTCATCAATATTTACACCGGATGCTATCACATATTCTGTTGTCCAACTAATACCGTTTAAGAGCCTTGATCGTTCTTTGACTGCATTCCAGTCAGTAACATACACAACAAATAATTCATTGTCTGATGTCATAATTTTTGGTATTGTCATTGCCAACCCAACAGCAATAGTTTCTCCCGTATCAGCAGGAGAACTTCCCCATGTAAGAGCATCATCTGTTGAAGTCTTTACATAGAGATCAAACGCACTTGAATTGTACATAGAGAAACATACATATAATACACCTGATGTATCAATTGTTACAGAGGGTGTATTCGTTACACCGGCATTATAGATATATATTTTTGTACCGACAGTCCAATCGGAATCTGTAATAGTTAGTTTGACTGATACAAGATAATTTGTTGAAATTTCACAATAAACTACATAAACATCCCCAGTATCATTCATAACAACATCAATTACATCATTTGCAGAGTCAGTAACAATTGAAGTTATAGGACTCCAGTTGTCATAAGGAGAGTTGGAAAAACAATATTTGATTTCATTGTATGATGTCTTGAACACAGAAATCATTCTACCTTCATATTTTCCACTCGAAACTTTTAAAAGTTTTTTTCCCGTAGGAGCTCCAAATCCGCCGACAGCTGTTGTTTCGGATAATTTTGTTTGCATAAATCTCCAATAAGTAACTCAGGCTCTCACAAAGAGCCTGAGTTTACTTGTTTTTAATAGTTTGTATCCAACACTATTGCAGCTTCTTTTAAAATCTTTGCATAAGTGACAGATTCTGATATAACCGCTTCTTCAAACCGTTGTTCAATCACTTTATCATATTCAATCATAAGAGGCTGTGTGATAACTTCTTCAACAGCAAATCTGTTATCCAGTCCGATAACCAAATCGGTCGGTACTTCATCAGAACGAACCAATCCTGCTCCCAAAGGTGAGAACAACTCGCCGGAATTTTGGAATTTATACCCTGCCATCGGGTCTTTAAATTCACTTAATGTTAATATTGATTTTAACTGGTTCACATGACAAATAATTGTATTCATTTCAAACGGTGAGAAATTAGACCATAGTGTAATTAAATCATCATAGGTAAGTGTACCACTTAGAGCAGTATTAACGGTAGCGGCAGCATTGTTATTGCCGTCACCGTTGATAATACAGTCAACCAATAATCCAATCTTATCAGTTTGGATTTTAAAACCGATATACCACAAGAGAACTCTAAACTGTGATGTTGTTCGATAACGCAGTGCTTTGTAACTTGTTTTTAATGCTAAACCGTAGTCGACAACATTGACCGCATGGTTTTGTTCTGTAACCATAAGTTGAGGAACTTCAGAACCGTCACCAATAGGACGCAGTGAAAATTTAGATGTATCATCGGTATTGATAAAAAACGGTGTGTATGAATTACTTGCAATCGTAGTTGAATTTGCTATGAGCTTATTCATTTCCGGACGCATTGACATACCTTTTTTAACTTCTCTGAGCATAAACTCAGGAAGAAGTGCCGGCGACTGTTGATAAAACTGTTCAACCGTTGTTGGAGATTTACCGGAAAGTTTTATACCGGATAATACTAACTGACGTTCAAAGGCATCAAGCGGTGAACCAATCGCTGACGGGTCATATTCATCAGATTCCAATAACTCCGTTAAGGTAAATCCTTTGCTATCTGCTTCAGCATAGAGTTCTTTTGAGATTTCAATCGATGCTGCCCGGCTGAGATCAATATCTCCAATTGGCTGAAACAAGCTATCATTTTGCATCTGTTTGGCAATAAAATGTGAATGAGAAAATTGATTAAAGTCCATTATAGTTCCTTTCTTAATTTAATAAAATGATACAATCAGTCGTACCGTTAACATCTAACACTGTCCCTCTTGACACATTGCCACCGTCAGGATCTGAAGCAACCGTAGGAGCCTGTTTGACTGTGCCGTTTCCTCCTCCTACAACCCGATTTCCGATAGTTGGATATGTA
Source organism: uncultured candidate division Zixibacteria bacterium (assembly GCA_937900185.1). GTDB lineage: Bacteria > Zixibacteria > MSB-5A5 > GN15 > FEB-12 > QQUK01. The sequence goes on from CALCCW010000155.1 coordinate 3,696, forward strand.
GCTGAAATAGCCAATCTGCATACACCTCCGATTTGTACTGTTGCCACTCTTTCGCCATCATCATTGTCGGTGAGCGTTAAAGCTATAAGTTTACCCAGTAATTGACCGTCTGATGCCAAGGGTCCAACTTCACTATTGCCGCTGACAGCAACCGGTTCACCAATATTTGTATCTTTTAAATCATCGACATTTAAAGTTTGTGAAATTTTAAATGTTGCCAAAATGGGTGCTACTGTTTCTAAATTTTGATTTCTAATTGACATAATTACCTCATTAAAAAGTTATTTTTGAAGGGAGAACTCCCGCTATATAGGGATAAAAATCCCGCAATTATTTATATGATTTATAATCTTTTGTTTTATTTCTGTTATAGTTTGCAACTTGGAACGTCGATGGAAAAGCTGAGTGATATTTTGTTTCTGTTTTCTCAAATATTTGTAAAAGTTTTAAAGAATTTACAGATGCAAGTTCTGCCAATTCAGTTTCAAGCTCTTTTATATTCGGTCTCTTTTTTGATACCGCTTCAGTTGCTTTTCTCATGATTGTTATTTTGTGTATGACATTTTCTTTTAGAATTTTAAATTCAGAATTGAGCAGCAGATAGTTTTCATAAAGCGACTTTGTTTTCTCCAATTGTTTAATTAAGTTATCAAAATCAATTTTTTCTAACTGTTCCGATTTGAGCTGCTCTTGAACAAGTAACAGATCTTCAATATCTTTTTTAATTGCTTCCAACCTGATCTCCTTTTTTATTTTCCAGTAAAAATTCTATTTTACTTAAACGATGATCAATTTTTTGTGAAAATTGATAGAATTGTTCTTTTGACAAAACTCCCTGATTTAATATATACTCTATATTTGTAAGTTTTTTGTCTAATAGCTCAACAGTTTTCATCTCTGCCTTTGCGGCAAGGTCTACTTTTATGGATTGAATGCTTAGAAAATACGATGTTGCCACTCCCAAAATTATCATTATAAATTTTATCATTGGCGTGTTAAGCATTATAATTCCTCTTTCTT
>CALCCW010000156.1:0-7024 GCA_937900185.1 uncultured candidate division Zixibacteria bacterium
TCGACATCGCTCGTCTAGCTTTTATCTATCGTGATTTGTATTGTTATTCTGTTTTTTTTTTTTTTTTTATGTTTTCTTTTTCTTTTTTTCTTACGTTTTTTTTTTTTTTTTTTTTTTTAATGATACGGCGACCACCGAGATCTACACTCTTTCCCTACACGACGCTCTTCCGATCTGTTACAGCAAAATGGGTTCGTTTTTTGAAATAGCGTGTTTTTTATTATTCTTTCAACATCCTGTCGGGTTTCTCGATTTTGAAATCTAACGATTTCAAACCAACGGAACCGCGACCTACAAAACTTAAAAAGAGGGAAATGACAATTATAAAAACATAAAGACAGAATGAGCATACTTCGACCCCGCCTAGGCGGGCAGTATGACCGATTATAAAAACATGAGATTGCCACGTCTCGTTCGTTATCACTCACTCAACTCGCAAAGACTGAATGGGGGGCAACATGTCCTTTCGCTGGAATGACATTGGGGGCAGATTATTTAGCACACTTCGACTCCGCACAGTATGACAAATAATTCTTCTTGTTGATTTATTTGTAAAAAAACATATCTTCTGTCCATGCAAGAGCAGCCAAAAGCATACGCAGTGTCCGCAATCACGCGGATGATAAAAAATCAACTCGAGGAATCCTTCAACAATATTTGGGTTGAGGGGGAAATCTCAGGATATTTACATCATTCATCAGGGCATCGCTATCTTTCACTCAAAGACGACAAGGCAGTTATCAAAGTCACCATCTGGCGTTCGGTCGGTGCCAAATTAAAAGTTGAACCGAAAAATGGGCAGAAAGTGCTTATCTACGGTGATGTTGCCGTTTACGAGAAAGGCGGTTCATACCAACTCAACTGTCGCAAGATTGTTCCGGTCGGGGTTGGTGAACTTGAACTGGCATTCAGGCAGCTCTACGGAAAGCTTTCCAAAGAGGGTCTTTTTGACCAATCTCATAAAAAAGAAATTCCGCGGTTTCCGAAAAAAATCGGAATTGTCACCTCGCCGACAGGTGCCGCTATTAGAGATATTATACAGATTTCAAAACGTAGAAATGATTCTGTCCAACTCGTTATTTATCCTGCCACCGTGCAAGGTGACGGGGGAGAGTTGACCATCGCCAAAGGGATTGAATATTTTAACGAGAAGAATGATATTGATATTATTATAACCGGTCGTGGTGGTGGTTCACTTGAAGACCTCTGGAATTTTAATACCGAAGAAGTCGTTCGAGCTATTTTTGATTCTCGTATTCCGGTAATCTCAGCAGTCGGGCATGAGATAGATACAACTCTGGCAGATTATGTTTCCGATTTACGAGTTCCGACACCATCGGCTGCAGCCGAACTTGCAGTTTGGTCAAAAGAGGAATTTTCATCACAAGTGAACGGTTTTGTCTATCAGCAAACAACTTATATTCAAAATATGGTAGAGACAGCCAAAGATTATCTTACTTCACTTTTAGACCGTCCTGTTTTTAAACGTCCGCTTGATTTAGTTCGGCAGCGTCAGCAATATTTAGACTCCTCGGTCAGACTGCTTCATTCTGCGGGAAAAAAGACTTTTGATTTTCATAAAAACCGACTATCTTTAGCCGTTGCCCGTATTGATTCATTGTCTCCTCTAAAAATTTTAGCCCGTGGGTATTCTGTAACAAGAGGAGAAAAAAGCGGGACGGTTGTAAATTCTGTACAGGATGTGGCAAACGGTGATTCAATAGAAACTATTGTAACCGACGGAAGTATAATTTCTACCGTAACAGAAGCACGAAAGAAAAAATAGATGACAGCAAAGAAAAAATATAAAGATTACGAATCAGCTTTAGAGCGTCTTGAAGAGATAACCGATGATTTGGAAAACGGCGAAAAATCTTTAGAGGAATCTATTACCCTCTACACTGAGGGATTAGAAATTGCCAAGTTTTGTAATGGCAAATTAGAAGAAGCTGAGAAAAAAGTAAAAATAATCACCGAAGAAAATGGACAGTTGTTTGAGACAAATTTTGAATCAGAAAGCAACGAATAAATGCCGGTATCTACTGTGGATATAAAAACATATTTGGAAAAGATTAAAAAACTTACCGATAAAAAGTTGATGCGGTATCTTCCGTCTGTTGATATTGAGCCTAAGATTTTACATGAAGCGATGAGATATTCTGTGATGGCAGGGGGGAAACGTCTTCGCCCGATATTAGCCTATTCAGCCTATGAATATTGTGGAGGTAATTTAGACGGTGAAGACCTTTCTATTCATTATGCCATGGCTGCTCTTGAAATGGTGCATACATATTCTTTGATACATGACGATCTGCCGTGTATGGATGATGATGACCTCCGTCGGGGAATACCGACCTGTCATAAAAAATTTGGTTTAGCTGCTGCGGTATTAGCAGGTGATGCACTTCACGATGTAGCCTTTAACTTGCTTGCATCAACCGGTTCGACAAAAGCAGTTGTGGAATTAGCTCATGCTTTGGGGACTGTTGGAATGATTGGCGGACAAATGGCAGATGTAGAAGCTGAGGGAAAAGATGTTACCAAAGATGATATTATCAATATTCATACTCGCAAAACCGGAGCATTAATTAGAGCATCGGTTCGGATTGGGGCGATACTTGCCAATGCCTCTGATGAAAAACTTGAAAGATTGACAATTTATGGTGAAAAGATTGGTTTGGCATTTCAAATTATTGATGATATCTTAGATATTGAGGGCGATACAGCGACCATGGGAAAACCGGTCGGCTCTGATATTGGTTTGAGTAAAGCAACATATCCAAAAGCTGTTGGTATTGAACAGTCAAAAGAAGATGCTCGGTTATTAATAGAAGAAGCTGTTGCTATGGTTGCGGAATTTGATGATACTATTCTGTCTGAACTGGCAAAATATATCGGACAACGAAATAATTAAATGATACGTATAAAATAAGATGAAAATACTTCCTCATATAAAATCACCTGCTGATACAAGAAAACTTACTCTTGATGAGTTAATGATTCTCAAGGATGAACTCCGTCAGGATATTGTTTCAGCGGTTTCTAAAACAGGCGGTCACTTAGCATCTAATTTGGGAGCAGTCGAACTGACAATCGCACTACATCATGTCTTTAATCTGCCAAAAGATAAAATATTGTGGGATGTCAGTCATCAGACGTATGGGCATAAGATTTTGACCGGACGTAGAGATAAAATTGATACTATCAGGCAGTATGGCGGATTGGCAGGGTTTTCAAAACGGTCAGAATCTGAATATGATGACTATGGAGCGGGGCATGCCTCTACATCAATTTCTACAGCTTTAGGATTTGCCGCAGCCCGTGATAATGTTGGAGGCGATAACAAAGTTATTGCGGTTATCGGTGACGGTTCAATGACCGGCGGACTTGCTTTTGAAGGTATGAATAATGCCGGACATTTAAAAAAGGATTTGATAGTTATCTTAAATGATAACACTTGGTCTATTTCTAAAAATGTTGGTGCTTTGTCGAAATATCTGACTACAATTCTTGCCGATGAAAAATTTAATAAGCTCCGTACTGAAGTTTGGGAACTTACCGGAAAATTTAAACGGCGTGACAAAATTCGGAAAACGATTTCCAATATTGAACAATCTATCAAAGGGTTTTTAGTCCCGGGAATGTTATTTCAAAAATTAGGTTTCAGATACTTTGGACCTATTGACGGTCACGATTTACCACTGATGATTAAAACTCTTGAAGATTTAAAACAAATTTCCGGACCTGTGATGCTTCATATTGCTACCGTGAAAGGCAAGGGGTATGAACCTGCTGAAGAAAATGCGGGTGCCTATCACGGAGTGGGTAAATTTGATAAAGTTACCGGAGAAATAGCTAAAAGCAGTCCCTCAAGACCGTCATATACAAAAATTTTTGGTGATATTATGGTCGAACTTGCCGAGAAAAATAACAAAGTAATTGCAATCACAGCAGCAATGTCAACCGGTACTGGACTTGTCAAATTTTCAGAACAGTTCCCAAAACGTTTTTTTGATGTTGGGATTGCCGAAGGGCATGGCGGATGTTTTGCCGGTGGATTAGCTGCTGAAAATATGAAACCGTACTTTGTGGTCTACTCAACATTTATGCAGCGTGCCTATGATCAAATTATTCATGATATAGCTTTGCAAAAACTTCCGGTTGTTTTCTGTATGGACCGTGCCGGACTTGTTGGAAATGACGGACCGACCCACCACGGCACATTTGATTTAACATATTTTTCGACTGTTCCAAATATCACAGTTGCCGCCCCAAAAGACGGCAATGAACTGCGGTCGATGCTTCACTATACGGCAGATAACGACATTGAAGGTCCTGTGTCTATTCGGTATCCACGTGATAATGTCCCGACAGATATGACAACAGAAATTAAACCTATCAAATGGGGAAAATGGGATGCTGATACTATTGATAAAGATGTTATCATTTTAGCAGTAGGTACTATGGTGGATACTGCCTATAAAGCTGTTGAACTTCTCGATGAAGATTCTCATTCTATTGCGGTTGTGAATGCAAGGTTTGTAAAACCGTTTGACTATGAGATGCTCGAAAAAATAAAGAACCGTGCCAAGTATATTGTAACCATTGAAGAAAACCAAATACGGGGCGGTTTTGGACAAGCTATTGCTGAGTATCTCACAAGCAACGATTATAAAGGTAAACTGAAAGTTGTCGGTATCGGCGACCAATATGTAACGCATGGAAATAGAGACCAGCTTCTAAAAGAGATTCATCTTGATGTAGATTCGATTGCTCATACAATTTCAGAATGTTTTGGAAAAGAATCATCATCGGGGTTTTTACATAAACTCAGGTTCCGTAAACATAACAGCCCTAAAAAAGTATCATAGAGAATTCAATTATGAAGTTCGGGTTAATTGCCAATGTCAAACGTCGAGGTGCTGAAGAAGCTATAAAGTTTTTTATCGATTGGGCTGAAAAATCCGGTCATGAGCTTTTTGTCTGTGATAATCTTAAAGGTCATTTTAATAATAATCTAAACTATTGTAAACGGTCTGATTTTGTAGATAAAGTCAATATTTTGGTTTCGATGGGTGGAGATGGAACTATGCTGGCATCGGCACGTGCGGTTGGTTCAGCAGGTACTCCTATTTTGGGAATCAATCTCGGCTCGCTTGGGTTTCTTACTCAATTAACTCCACAGCAGTTACTGCCAGCACTTGATGCTATTGTAAAAGGGGAGTACTCACTTGAGAAACGGATGCTTTTAAAAGTAGAAGCAGACGGGATTGAAAATGTCGAATCTCCCAATGCCCTTAATGATGTTGTTATCGACAATGGACCAATCAGCGGGTTGATTGATATTCGTTTGGCTGTCAATAAAGAAGAGATTGTGACATACAAAGCCGATGGGTTGATAATTTCAACTGCGACCGGTTCGACTGCATATTCACTGGCGGTGGGAGGACCTATCATGCATCCTAAAATGAAAGCGATGATTGCGGCACCGATTTCATCATTTTCGTTAAATACCCGTCCTATGATTTTTTCACCTGAAGATATCCTTGAAATTTTAGTTTTGGGCGGGGAGCATCAAGCTCAAATAACTATTGACGGACAGGTGATGCTTCCGATTAATGACTCCTCAAAAATCTCAATCAAAAAAGCAGGTTTTTATACACAGTTTATAATTTTCCCGGAAAGCTCTTTTTACAGGGTACTCCGCAACAAACTGCACTGGGGCTACACACCAAGCGAGAGGTAGGGTTTAATTATCTTATTTTAATATTAAAGGAATTCATTTATGGGAAAAGAAAAGTCTCCAATAACAGAAAAAGAATTTGAAAAGTATAAAGTTAAGGGTTTTGCAATGGCTAACAAAGAACTTAAAGCTTTCGGAAAAAAATTGGCTGATTATTGTTGGAACCTTGATAAATTCGCTGTTATACAGAATTGGGGAGGTGAAAAAGAAGCTTTAATTGCTTTCGGAGTTCCACCTGAGAAAAGAAGGGTAAAACGAGCAAAAAATTATTTTACCATATATAAGGTTTTGGATTCTTCGGATAAGAAATTAAAATGTGAGGTTTGTTTTCCTATTGATTCATTTAGGGATGATTTACTTAGAGAGCATGATACAGATAGAATGCTATATATCTCTTCTATTGATCAATGTGAAGGAATGTTTGAACCTTGTGATTACGATTATGTTATTAAATTGATTCATGCCTCTTTAGCTTGCCGAGTAAAAGATTAAAGTTATAATAACATAACCTGACCCTTCGACAAGCTCAGAGTGGCTCGGTGGTAACTATTCAAGAAACAAAAAACCAAACACCCCCGACCCCTCTAAAAGAGGGGAGTCAATCATAAAAAATGTTATCCCATGTCATTCCCAACTGTATAGAAGTTTCGTCAGTTCCTGATTTTGATTTATCAAAATTGTGAACTGACGAAGAAGTGTTAGGTCTCAATTCACTTTTAGTGAATAAGGACCTGACACAACATATAACAGTCATTGCGAGGCAACTTGTTGCCGTGGCAATCTCATGTTTTTATAATTGTCATTTCCCCTTTCTTGAGAGGGGATTAGGAGGTGTTTCTCTGCTTAGTTGCACTAAATGGTTCAGGCATGCCAGAACCCTACAAAAGAATAGATACAAAGTTAAAATTTTCAAAAAATACTTGCACTTTTCAAAAGAATTTTATAATATGCTGTCCCTATGCGGGAGTAACTCAGTTGGTAGAGTCACAGCCTTCCAAGCTGTTGGTCGCGGGTTCGAATCTCGTCTCCCGCTTTTTTATTGCAAATAAAATAAAAAAGTTCACAGTGCAGCACTACTTATATCAAATTTTATGGCTTTTGCCTATTGTATGGAGAAACTAGATCGGAAGAGCGTCGTGTAGGGAAAGAGTGTAGATCTCGGTGGTCGCCGTATCATTAAAAAAAAAAAAAAAAAAAAAATGAGATATGAATCAACCAGAAGTGTGAACAGTCAAAACATAGATGAAACATAGAATGAGAATGGCAAGAGGAACGCAGTGG
>CALCCW010000157.1:0-3630 GCA_937900185.1 uncultured candidate division Zixibacteria bacterium
TGATGTGTGTGTGTGGTGTGTGCATGTGATTGAATCGTGATATGAGGGCTGGTCGGTTGTTTTTTTGTTGTATTATTTTTTATTTTTTTTTGTATTTTTTTTGTTGTTTTTATTTTTTGTATTTTTTTTTTTTTTAATGATACGGCGACCACCGAGATCTACACTCTTTCCCTACACGACGCTCTTCCGATCTGATGCTTGAAGATCTTCCCGAAGATGACGGGAAAGCTGAACTTGGTGACATTGAATTTCCGGCAAAAGAGCCACAGTCAGTTTCAAATGTTGAATTTCAGCATTTGTCAGAGCCAGCCACGATAGAGGAAACAAAAAATATAGATATGCTTTTGGATGTGAATTTGCCGATTGCTATTGAGCTTGGCAGAACCAAAATGTCGATATCAAATATTTTGGCATTGGGTCCCGGTTCTATTGTAGAGCTTGCGAAACTTGCCGGTGAACCGGTTGATTTATTGGTTAATCAGAGAGTTGTTGCCAAAGGTGAGGTCGTTGTTATCGATGAAAATTTTGGTGTTCGTATCACTCAGTTGTTAACACCGGAAGAAAGATTAAAGGCTTTAGGTGAAGAAAAATAATTTTCCCAAAAAATCACAATTTATTGTAATGATAATAATTGTGTTTGCCTTAATTGGAATACTTGTAATTAACTCCGGTCAGGCAGCAGCCGACAATGAAAGTATTGTTCAAACAAGTACTGTCCAAAAGACTCACGCAGATTCAGAACAGTCTTCATATAATGGTTTCGCAGCGTCAACAATGCCGTCATTACTGAAAGTCGGCGGTGCTTTGGCTGTTGTAATACTCGCTATATATCTTGGTCTGTTTATACTCAAGCGTATGATGGGTAAAAAATATTCAGGCAATAAGAAAAATAATATATTAGAAGTGTTAGAGACAACATATATCGGTCCGAAAAAAACAATATCCATTATTCGGGTAGCAGGCAAATCGGTACTGGTCGCATCAACAGAAAATCAGATTTCTATGTTAACTGAAATGGATTCGGATGAAACAAAAGAAATCATGAGAGAAATTGATGTTGAGATAGAACCGGATATGTTTCAAAATATGTTAAACTCTGCGTCGGTTAAGATTAAAGCAATAGCTAAAACACATAAGTTAAAATCATTATTACCGTTACAATCGGCTCAAAAAGCTGAAGGATAAAAATTAATTTCGGCAAATTGGATTTTGCCGGTGACATGGATGTCACACAGAGAAAGATATAGGATATGAAAAAGTTTCTGAGACTTTTTATCTCAGCCTCAAGTTTAATAGTGCTCAGTTCAATACAGCTTGCTGCACAAACTCTCCCAAAAGTATCTATTGAGGTAGGTGAATCTGCTGACAGTGGTGATCTCTCAACGACACTGCAAATAGTAATCATGATGACAGTGCTTACTTTGGCACCTTCTATTTTGATTATGGTGACATCGTTTATTCGATTTACAGTTGTGTTATCATTTCTGCGTCAGGCTATGGGTATTCAGCAAATGCCGCCGGGGCAGTTACTTATCGCTTTGGCGTTGATTCTTACATTTTTTGTGATGTCACCTGTTATTGATAAATCATATACTGAGGGTATAAAGCCGTATCTTGAAGAAAAAATAGATAAAGAGGAGGCGTTTAATAAAGCAGTGACTCCCTTTAGAGAGTTTATGCTTTCTCAAACACGTGAAAAAGATCTTGCTTTGTTTGTAGATATTGCAAAAATCGACCGTCCTGATACACCGGAGGATTTACCTCTGCATGTTTTAATCCCGGGATATGTAATTTCGGAACTTCGGACAGCATTTCAAATTGCTTTCATTTTGTTCATTCCATTTTTAGTTATTGATATGGTTGTTGCATCGGTTTTAATGTCGATGGGTATGATGATGTTACCGCCGATTATTGTATCACTGCCGTTTAAAATATTATTATTTGTTTTAGTAGACGGCTGGTATTTACTCATAAAATCATTGGTGGAATCATTCCATCTATAAATAGGAGAGAAAAAAATGAACCCACAAACAGTTATAACTATCGGTCGAGAAGCTCTTACTATGGTGCTTCTGATTTCATCTCCATTGCTTATTGCGGCATTAGTTGTTGGTGTGACAATTTCTATATTTCAGGCGATAACATCTATTCAGGAAATGACTTTAACATTTATCCCAAAAATTGTCGCTGTTGCTTTGGCACTGCTTATCTTTTTGCCGTGGATGCTAAATATGGCGACAGACTTTGCCCGGCACATGTTTGAATTGATACCGACATTGGTCGGGTAATTGATGGAAACAAGTATAATGAGAGAATTGAACTTTTTTCCAACATCGCTGGTAAATTTTTCCACAATAGTGTTTCTCAATCAAAAACGCATAAAACCATAACCTCCTAACCGCAAACGATACAACAAGTTAAGATTCACAAAATGAGCTAATTCGTTTGGCATACGATTTGTGATACATATAGTCGAATAACCCGTATTCTAAGGAATTTTGACTTGTTTGAATTTATAAACTTTAGCTCTGATAAAATAATAATCTTTTTACTCATAGTTATCAGGACATCCGGTCTTTTTATCATGGCTCCGGTTTTGAGCGATAAAGGGATACCGAAACTGATAAAAATCGGTCTGATTATTATGTTTGGACTGCTTATTACTTCAACAATTCCAAACCCTGAAATTTTTTCAGATATTAAATCAACCTGGCAGCTTGCCGGTTTGGTGTTTAATGAAATCTTAATCGGGTTTATTCTTGGACTGTTATTTCGAATGATTTTTTACGGTGTACTTATCGCCGGTACAATTGTCGGGTACCAAATCGGTTTTATGTTTGCTCAAGTGTTTGACCCTACAAACCAAACTCAGGTTTCTATTATTGGTCGATTTTGGTATGTGCTGGCACTTCTCTTTTTTATCAGCATTAATGGACATCATTTAATCATAAATGGCTTAGTAGAAAGTTTCACTGTTATCCCTCCGGGTAATTTTCATATAACCGGCGAAGTAGGCGAGATGATGATAAAATATTCCGCCTATATTTTTGTCATAGCTTTTAAGATAGCTGCTCCGGTAGTCATAACTCTTTATCTCACAGATATCGCTTTAGGATCAATATCAAAGACAATGCCGACAATGAATGTGTTTTTTGTCGGGATGCCAATAAAAATTGCGGTCGGGTTAGTAGTGATGGGATTATCTCTCCCGATGTTTACTTATGTAATCAAACAGTCCATGCATTATTTCGATACCGGTATGAGAACATTACTCTATTCAATAGGGAAGGCATAAGCAAAGATGTCAGAACAAGACTCTTCTCAAGATAAAACCGAACGGGCGTCGTCGAGACGCCGCGAGAAAGCACGTGATGAGGGGCAAGTTGCCAAGTCGATGGACTTGAATGCTGCCGCTATTCTTTGCTTGGGTTTTTTATCTATCTATATGATGGGTCCTTATATATCAGACAGCATATTGGAACTTATGCGGCATACGATGGCACATGCCCCTGAGATGGCACTCTCGGATCCGACGTTTTTAAAAGTTATTGGTGATTCAATGCTAAAATTCTTTCTCCTATTAGGTCCATTGTTTGCCCTTCTTTTAGTAGTTGCCTTTGCGGTAAATGT
>CALCCW010000158.1:0-8208 GCA_937900185.1 uncultured candidate division Zixibacteria bacterium
GGATACGGCGACCACCGAAATCTACACTCTTCCCCTACACGACGCTCTTCCGATCTCAACCTGACTGTTGAAACAGCCACAGAACTTAAAACCCAATTAGATAAGCTAAATAAGTAGGGCGGGATATCTGTGATCCCGTCCTATATTGGCAGCATCTGCCCTACAAAACTATGACTCTGTACTGACAGGGCATTGAGGCTGTCTCAACGGAACATAAGAATCTGTTCCCTACAATCAGCTTTCAATAATGTCATTCCCAACTTGGAGACTGTGTCACAATACAAATTGTCTCCATGTTATGTCTGTTCCTGAAGCCACGAAGTGGGTTTGTGAACTGACATTGCCTATTGCGACACAGCCTCTTGATTGGGAATCCAGTAAAATTTGTCGGGTTCTACATCCACCTAACGGTGGCTGTTTGGAAAATTCTATAGGTCAGTAGGTTGGTGTTCCGTTGGTTTGAAATCGTAAGATTTCAAAATCGAGAAACCCGACACATATTAAATAGCAGCTAACTTTATGTATAAACTAGAATGTTGGGTTTCTCACAATTATATTTTTTTAGAATCGGAACACCAACCTACACAACTAATTTCTGTCAATTGCAGGTTGAATTCGCTTAAACTGACAAAATTGCTATAAGCGGCAAAAATAATTCCTATTTTTTAAAGACAAATTGAATCTATTCTCATATATTCATTGTACTATAAATAAGGAGCAGAAATGAAAATAGAAATGAACTGGGCAGGCGGAATGAAATTTGAATCAACCTCTGCCTTTGGACATCACATAGCAACCGATGTAGCTATACAACATGGCGGCAGTTCGGACGGATACAAACCAACTGAGCTTATTTTGTACGGCATAGCAGGTTGTACCGGAGTCGATATAATCCGTCTTATGAAAAAACAGCGGCAGGAAATAACCGGTTTAAAAATTGAGGTCATTGCTCATCAACAAGATGACTATCCAAAACCATTTCACACTTTTGAGGTAAAGTTTACTGCTACAGGCAAAAATCTTGAAGATAAAAGATTAAAAAAAGCTATAAATATGTCGGAAGAAAAATATTGTGTCGTCAGCCAAACAATGCAGGAAAAAGCAGAAATAAAAACAAGTTATGAAATTATAAACGAATAATTCATTAAATGGAACATTTTTCGACTCTGTTCAGTATGACCATTAAAAAAAATTTGAATCATTTTGGACAAAATAGAATCATATAAGCAGCAACAAAAAGAAAAAAGGAAAAACAAAATGGAAAACAACACAACGTATACAAAAAACTCATCAAAATCATTTGATGATACAATTGCATCACTTGAAAAAAATGTCGCCGATAACATGTTTCGGGTTTTATACACTCATAATGTAACCGCAACATTAGCTGAAAAAGAATTTGAAATCAATCCGCTAAAAATAGTGGAAGTCTGCAACGCCGGATTTGCTTTTAAAGCTTTAAGCATTGACCCTTCTGTTGCACTCTTTATGCCGTGTAAATATATCGTAGCTGAAAATGATGGTGTCGTTTTGGTAACTCTCTTTTTACCGTCTGTTATTTCCACATTTTTACAAAACGATAAACTTCAAGAATTTGCTCAAGATGTAGAAGTTAAATTGAAACATATTTTGGATATTTCTGTTTAGAATAAGATGAAAAAATTAAAAAGGATATCACTATTTGTCAGCATCGGAATGATTCTTGGTTATGCGTTTTATTCTGTTGTATGTGCAATAGGTTCAACTTGACACTTAACTTCAAATCCGTATCCAATGTTGTTGTTTGGTGCTGTTGCCGGTCTGGTGATGTCGTTTGATAAAAAATAGAAAATTTGATTATGCCGATTTTTGAATACAAATGCACAGAGTGCAATAATAATTTTGAGGAGCTTGTTTTTGGCTCTCAAACTGTTGTCTGCCCAAAATGCAAATCTGAAAAGGTTGAAAAACAGATTTCAAGTTTTTCCTCAACTGCAAGCGGCAGCTCAACAACATCACGCAGCACATCATCAGGCGGCTGCGGCTCATCGGGTTTTAGCTGAGGATAGACAATTGTTTCGTCGTGTACGAAAAATATTGGAATCTAAAATTGATTGCCTCAAATTAGCAAAATAGTTTTTTGTAGTAACCCTACATCTGCTCAACACAGCCGGCTATTAAATTACGGAGTTTGGGTTCGGCTTCGCCGGCGATACGGATAACATCTTCAATTGAACAGGGATGCATATTATCAGGCAGACCCATATCGGTAATAATTGAAAAAGCCAACACTCTGTTGCTCTGATGATGGGCTGCGATTACTTCGGGAATTGTCGACATACCAACCGCATCGGCACCAAACCGACGAAACATGCGATACTCCGCCGCTGTCTCAAGACACGGTCCGGTCACCGCAAGGTAGACACCCTCTTGGAGCCGTAAGCTTTGTTTGAGGGCAACATCTTTAGCAAGTTGCTGATATTTATTGTTATAGACTTCATACATATCAGGAAAACGTGGTCCCCATTTGTTGTCGTTAGCACCTATAAGAGGGTTGCCCGGGAAAAAGTTTATGTGATCTTTTATAAGCATCACATCGCCGGCTGCAAAATTTGGGTTTAATCCGCCTGCCGCATTGGAGACTATAATTGTTTCCATGCCGAGTGCTTTCATAACCCGCACCGGAAAAACTATCTGTTGAAATGAATAGCCTTCATAAAAATGAAACCGTCCCTGCATACATACAACTTTTTTCCCTTTTAAATTTCCAAACAGCAAACGTCCATGATGTGACTCTACTGTTGAAATCGGGAAATTTGGAATATTATCATAATCAACCGAACCAATCATTTCGATACCATCAACTAATGACCCCAATCCGGTACCTAAGATAATGCCTATTGACGGCGTGAAATCTATTTTAGATTTTATAAAATCGACCGCTTCGTTTAGTTCTTTATGAAATTGTTTTATTTCAGACATCTGTATCTCCAACTTGATAGTAATCAATATGAGCTGTCAGGAACCTTTCTTGACAGCATTTCATCAGGAGTGGGTTCCTGACGACGCAATAGTAGAATATACATAATTAAACAAACTTGTCAGCAGAATATTTTATCAGTATTATTTGAATTATGATTTCTACTATTATTTGCGACATGGACGGGCTTTTATCTGACACAGAAACTTTGCACTTAAAAGCGTATCAGCAAACTTTAGCTCATTTTGGAGTTACACTCACAGACCAAGAATATATTGATTTATGGATTCGCGATGGGCAGGGTATCGCACAGTTTGTTGAAAGGGAACAACTCGCACTTGACCCTGTTGAAGTGCATAATCATAAGTTAAACATCTTTTGGGATATGCTTCATACCGATTTACAAGAGATGCCCTTTGCACTTGATTTTTTAGAGCGGATGAAAGGAAACTATCGACTTTTGCTGGCATCAAACTCATACAGTAAAAATGTCCTGCATATTATTAAAAAGTTAAAGATGTCACACTTTTTTGAAATGGTTGCTCATAAAGAGTCAGTCACAAAAACAAAACCATCCCCTGATATATTTTTGTACTTAACAAACAAACTCAAAATCAACCCAACCGAATGTGTTGTCATCGAAGATGCCCAAAAAGGGATAATCGCTGCTCATACAGCAGGTATGAAATCAATCGCCGTTCCAAATAGTCATACTTCAGGTAATGATTTTTCACTCGCCGACAAAATAGTATCAAGTTTACAAGAGATAAATATAGAAATGATAGACTCGCTTTAAAAATATTACTAATTAATTTTGACAGATTGACATTGAATCAACAATTATATTAACTATATCTTATGATACACCGAATAGTTATAACCGGAGCTCCCGCATCGGGAAAAACACTTTTTTTTGAACGAGCAAAAAATGAACTGTTTTTATCTGATTTTATTTTTTTTGATGAGCTTGCTCGTCAACTTTTAATAGAAAATCAGAACTACCGTACAAATTGGGACAAATTTCATATTGATATTTATAATCGCCAAATAGAACGCGAGAAACAAAATAAGTCCAAATCGTTTATCACCGACCGAGGTACTGTTGACACTTTTGCATTTCACCCTCAAACAGCGAAACAAGTCAACTCAACAATTGAGAGAGAATATAACCGTTACACAACTGTTATACTGCTTGAGAGTTCTGCAAATTTGGGTGATAAATTTTATAAAACAGATTTAATCCGTAACGAAACAGCTGCCGAAGCATTAAAAATTGAAAAAAAACTACAACTTTCCTGGTCTTCCCATCCAAAATACTATTGCATCAAGGCTGATAGTTCAATTGAGAAAAAATACAGTGAATTTATAAAAAGACTAAAGAGAACAATAACTTAGAAAATATAATTAACAAAATATCGTTTTTTTCGTCTTAATAATAAACGTTATGCGTAAAAAACTCAGGAAGGTTTAAAAATGAATAAACCAAAGAGAATCAATCCGGCATACATTGTTATGCCAATTCTTGTTTTTATTATTCTGTGTAGTTCAACTGTTTTTGCTGCTAAGTCGGAATTCTATAAAAAGTTTGAGTCTGTCTATAAAGCAATTGATATGGATTTGCTCAGACATTCAATTGAAGAGCTTGAAATCAAAGATTTCACCTATCAAAAAGATCTTGCCACTTTTCAATTTAAAAGCGGAAAAATGTATTTGCTCAGATATATTGATGACCGACCGACCACTGCAATATTTATTGGAGAAGGTAATGCATCGATTAAGGTACCGTCACACGCCGAAAGAATGTCACTTTTAAGTATTGCCAAAGATTCTGTTATTAATGAACCTTTTAAAATCTGTTTTATTCACATGGCAGATGATTTTGATTTGCAGCTTAAAGAAAAATTCACTTCGGTTACAAAAACTCTCAAATGGAAAGATTTCCAGCAGGTAAAAGAGTCGCAAGGCGAGTTTTTATTTAAGCCAAACATTTTTCATACCTACGACAACTTTTTTCAGTTAACTCATTCACTTCTTGAAAGAAACAAAGACGGATATTTTTGGATAGATTTTAACCGTTATAATTTTACCTATGACCCCAATAGACCACAACCTGTTATTGTTGGATATGAATTTGAAATAAATGATATGGAAATAACCGATGCGGTTTATTTAAATGCTAATCTAACTGATGAAATCAGCAATACAGATTTATCCAATGTATCGTATCCGACAACTCCATTGAGTCACAGCATAGAACTTGAATTGGGGGGGATGGAAGGAAAAAATTTAGAGTCAGCACAAACAGATTATAAAATTCTGATAAATTCTGACAGTCTCAAATTTGTAAATACATTTTTACACTATAATCTAAAAGTTGATTCTATTTATCTCAACGGTTCTCCGGTGGAATATCATCGACGAAAAGATTTTAAATTTATTGGTATAATTCTTCCCAAATATTTTTACAAAAATGATACCCTCACACTAACATACTGGTATCATGGGAAAAATTTTGACTACATAATGCCGTATGTAGAAAATAAACAAGCAACAGAGGAAAGTTTTAAATTTTTTGTCCCAAAAGGATTCAACTATATTATGCCGGATATGGGTGATATTGGCTATGCCGGTAACGGATTGGATTCTTTTTCTGTTGAACCTCAACTTCCATATTCAGTGTTCTATTTTCAAGGATATGCAACAAATTTTGATACTCTGACAAAAATATCACAGCTTGGTATGCCAATAAACTTTTTGAAATCAAAAGCTATTATAAAAGGACGAGATTGTTTTGTTCCTGATGAAAAATATGAAAACTCAATGATGAACGCATTCAATTTTATGGCATCAACAGTAGGAGCACCAATAGGTACTTTTGGTATATATATATTCCCCGAAGGATTTATATCTATGCCGGGGTTAGTTGAGATGCCGCAAATTCTCTGCTATAACCCCGGTTATACAGAACCATTGGGAGGTTTTAATATCTTTACCGGTCACGCAATGGCAATGCAGTGGTTTGGTCATCAAACCAAACCGTATTCTGATAAAGAACAATGGTTTGAATTAGCAGCTTCGGAATTTTTATCACTGCTTTTTATAGAAAGTGAAGACCCGTCAGCATACTATTCTAACTTGAAGCTCCATCAGGATTCACTTTATAAAATTGATCAACTAAAACGTAACAGACCTCTCTATGCCGGTAATAGAGCCGGATTTGAAATAAATACCAACAAAGGTATTTGGATGTTCCACATGCTGCGTATGCTTATGCTTGACACAGAAACACTGACCGATCAAAATTTTAATAAATTTTTCCATCGTTTATGTTTAAGAACTAACGGAAAAGTTTTTAAAAATGCCGATATTATTGAGCTCGCTGAAAAATATTATGGATCTGATCTTAGTTGGTTTTTTAATCAATGGCTTTTTAATTTTTCTACTCCAAAATTTGATGTTATGTATGACATACTGCAAGAAGGAACCGAATATTATGTAAATGTAGAAATTGAAATGAGCAAAGTAGATAAAAACTTTACAACACCGATACTTATAAATATTACCGATGAAAACGGCACCCCAAAATTGTATCGCGAAACTATACATAGTTCGTTAACCTCACTTTCTTATGGACCTTTTAAAAAGAAACCGTCAAAGTTTACATTTAATGAATTCTTCTCGGTACTTTCAGATGATAATGTAAGAAAGAAATAAAATAATTATCTAAAGATAAAAGCCGACAGCTATGTGCTGTCGGTTTTTTTACAGACTTTTTGATTTAAAGCGTGCCGACAAAACTACACCGACAAATATAACAACAATACCGGTCAATCCAAGTAATCCTATCACTTCCCCAAACAAAAAATATCCAACTAAAATGGCATAGACAGACCCAAGATAATTAAAGTTGCTCACATTAGCAGCTCTTTCAAGTTGGTATGCTTTTGTCATAAATATTTGTGCAAAAGTTGTTGCTATTCCGACTGCTATAAGAATTGACCATTCAATCGGTTCAGGAGTTACCCAGTGAAATATCATATACGACCCGACTACCGGAACTGTTACAAGCGGAAAATATAAAACAACAACCAACGGATGATCGCTGTCCTTCAGTTTCCTAATAAAATTATAAGCAAATCCGGAACATATAGCTGCTGAAACCCCGATTACAACATCGATAGGCAAAATTCTCGGGTCAAACCCTTTAATCATTAATACTCCTGAAAACGACAACAGAAAAAAGAGCCATTGGATTGGACGGGGATATTCTTTGAGCATAAATCCGGCTATAATAATTGTAAAAATCGGTGAAAGGTATTGAATTGTAACTGCCGATGCTAACGGCATCTGCTGAATAGTGTAGAAATACATAAGCAGACCGGATGTACCAAAAACTCCGCGCAGCAGCAGATTTTTTTTATCATTTCCCCACGGATATATTTTCTGTTGTTTCACCATAGCATAACAGACAATAAGTGAAACCAATGCTCTGAAAAAAACTATTTCATACGCCGGAATATTGTGTAAGTATTTTACTCCGATATTCATCAGCATAAAAAAAAGTGTTGCGATAAGAATATATTTGATGCCTTTTGTCATGATGCGAATGAGTGCAAAAACGTGATAGATGTCAAGGGGGAAAGTATAAAGTGCTGTTACGAGTTGACTGTAAATAGGCTTAATGATAAACCTCTTATTTTGGAGCATACTTCGACTCCGCTCAGTAAATAGTAGGGCAGCATCCCTGCGATGCTGCCATCATAAGGCGGGATCACAGGGATCCCGCCCTACTCATTGAAGTTATCCACAATTAAATAAACAACTTTTTCACTGTATCTTCATAAGTGTGATTGGGTTACAACAAAATGGGTTCGTTTTTTGAAATAGCGTTATTTTTAGATTGCATCATCTTGATGTAAAAATTATCAATTCGATTCAGCGAATTACCTATAAACAGGATATTATTTACTTTGAGTTTTTCTGATTTGTTCAGTATCATATAAAATAGTTAGGAGTGCGAAATTACATTTAATATATAGAGAAATTGAGTAAAGAGGGGCAGACGAGGGCGTCTGCCGCCCACGAATCATGATATATCCTATTCTTTTTGCTCTTTGTTATTCAATCTTAATTGTATATCTATTTAATAAAATCAAATCTTCTGAAAAAGATCGGAAGAGCACACGTCTGAACTCCAGTCACACTGATATATCTCGTATGCCGTCTTCTGCTTGAAAAAAAAAAAAAAA
>CALCCW010000159.1:0-22958 GCA_937900185.1 uncultured candidate division Zixibacteria bacterium
ATGATTGGTGACAGTGCTATTTTTTTTTTTAATGATACGGCGACCACCGAGATCTACACTCTTTCCCTACACGACGCTCTTCCGATCTCAATCTCAACCATCGGCACATCGATAACTTTAGAAATCTCTTTATAGATTTCTTGATCAACATGACCAACCTGACGATATGCCACTGTGAGAGCCGGAAGTATCGCCGACTTTTTTCGAGGATAGCGAACCGCTTTTTCTTTTATTTTTGCAATTGATTCTTCAGACAAAATCATCTGTCAACTTCTCCTAAAACAATATCAATAGAACCAATAGAACATACAACATCGGCAAACATATTACCTTCACACATTTTTGGCAATGCTGCTAAATTTATCAATGACGGTGGACGTACTCGTACTCGATGAGGTTTATTTGTACCGTCTCCTGAAATAAAGAAACCAATCTCGCCTTTACCTGACTCAATACCTTGATAGACAGAACCAACAGGAGCTTTAAATCCTTCGGTAATCAGTTTGAAGTGGAAAATTAACGATTCCATTTTATATAAAACATCTTCTTTTGGCGGAAGTACTACCCCCGGCACATGGGCTCGATAGGGACCCTCAGGCATACCGTCTAAGGTCTGCTCCATTATTCTGATAGATTGACGAATTTCTTCAACACGTACCAAATAGCGGTCATAGGCATCACCATTTTTACCGACAGGAATATCAAAATCAAATTTTTCGTAACCGGTATACGGGTTTGCTTTTCGTAAATCATGTTTAACACCGGAACCACGAAGCAGCGGACCCGAAAGTGATAAATTGATAGCTTCTTCAGCTGTTAAAACACCAACGCCTTTAGTTCTATTTATAAAAATTTCATTTTTCGTAAGTAAAGTTTCATAGTCATTTAAACCATTTGTTACCTGCTTAATAACATTACGAATACCTTTTTCAAAATCTTTCGGAATATCTTTTGCAAGACCACCAATACGTATATATGTGGTCATCATCCGTTGACCGCCTACCGCTTCATACATATCCATAATAGATTCACGGTCACGGAATGTATAGAGAAGCATTGACATAGCACCCAAATCAAGAGCATGGGTACCAAGCCATACGAGATGCGAATTTATACGGGTAAGTTCGGCTAAACAAACTCTGACCCACTGAACTTTTTCAGGAATATCTATTTCCATCAGTTTTTCTACTGCCAAGCAGAAACCAAGGTTGTTAGACATTGGAGCAAGATAATCCATACGGTCAGTACATGGAAGAGCTTTATAAAACAACTTACTTTCCATTGTTTTTTCAATACCGGTATGCAGATAACCTAAAACAGGTTCGGCTTTTACAACCGTTTCGCCGTCAAGTTCAAGTATAACCCGCAAGACACCATGTGTTGACGGATGCTGAGGACCCATATTGAGAGTTACTGTTTTATTCGTAGTACTCACTTTATTACCTCAGGCGGGTCATCTAAATTCCAGGTGAACTTTGGCTGTTCCCATGTTAACGGAAAATCTTTTCGTAATGGGTGACCGTCAAGTTCATCGGCTGTTATAATTTTGGTCAGATTCGGATGCCCTTCAAAGTTGATGCCCATCATATCGTAAACTTCTCGTTCCATCCAGTTGGCACCATCCCATAAATCTACTAAAGATTTCACCGACGGGTTTTCACCGTCAAGACGAACTTTCAGAAAAAACCGATATCTGTTACTGATAGAATAAAGATTATAAACAACTTCAAACCTGCCGTCTTTTTCTTGTTCATGATTTAGCCAGTCAAGCGAAGTAATATCAGAAAGGAACTTAACATCTAAGGAAGAATCAGAAAGAATCGTCTCACAAACAGCATACAAAGATTCCGGTTTAATATAATAAGAAACATCACCTCGGAATTTATCTTCCTTGATGACAGCATCTTTAAAATTTGTGTTAAAAAATTCTCTTAGTTTATCTTCCATAACAATCTTGTTCTAAAATTCACAAATATATATCAAAAAAAATTTAGGCTAATTTTCTACCCCATTCAGGGTGCTCATCTTTAACTGACTCTTTTTCTACTTTTTCAAAAAGGGTCAAAATACCGTTTAATAATTGTTCCGGTCTCGGAGGACAACCGGGGACATATACATCAACAGGAATAATCCTATCAACCCCCTGCACAATAGCGTAATTATTAAAAACACCGCCACAGGAAGCACAAGCACCCATCGAAATAACCCATTTCGGATTAGGCATTTGCTCATAAAGAGTTTTGACAACCGGAGCCATTTTCTGAGAAACCCTACCCGCCACAATCATTAAATCTGCCTGTCTCGGGGAAGGTCTCATAACTTCCATACCATAACGGGCAACATCAAAATGCGGTCCAAAGGTAGAAATCATTTCAATAGCACAGCAGGCAAGCCCAAACCCAAGCGGCCACATTGAGCGTTTGTGTGCCCAATTGACCATCTTATCAAGTGATGTTAGTATTATTGAATCAGGTATTTTCTCTTCTAATCCCACTTGAGAGCTCCTCTGCCAAGCATATAAAAATATCCGACTAATAAGATTACGACAAAAACAGATATTTCAATCAAGCCAAATAATCCTAATTCCCGAGCCATAACAGCGTACGGATATAAAAAGATGACTTCAATATCAAAGAGTATAAATAAAATAGCGACAAGAAAGAATTTAACCTGCACAGGTTCTTTTGTGCTGCCAACCGGTTCCACACCACATTCATATGGGTCAGTTTTTTTACCAAGTTTTGTTTTTCTTCCAATTTTGGCAGATAAAAACAAAAAGACAATAGATAAAACAAATCCGATTGCCATTAACAAGAGTATAGGGAAATATGTCTCTAACACTTAATAAGATACCTCTTTAAATATTTCCACAACTTTAGTGAATAACTGCTCACTTGTCAAGGTTTTATTACATGAAAGATGATATAAATTCTAAGTTGTTCTTATTTTTCAAAAAAGTTATAAATCAGTGCTATAAGAGCGGATATAATAATTCATATTTAAAGAGCTTGTGAAAATAGTAATTAAGCCCTGCTGTCGGGGGACTGTTAATAAAGTCCAAATTGTCACTACTTGAGCAGTCAGGAACCCTTCCTGACTGCTTAATCGTCGGGAAAGGGTTCCCGACGACGCATTGTGGAGGTTTTTCAACAAACCCGCAAGGGACTTGTTGAAAAAGTCCATTACTGTGGTCGGCAGACGCCCTCGTCTGCCACTCTTTTCATCCTACAAAATCCCTACACATTCTTCCCACTTTCACATCATTAACTACTATATGAACAACGTATTAAAAAAACGAGAATATATATGTACAAAATCGTTACAAAAAATATTATCAAAAATGGCTTTAAGCCATTTTTTAAGGCAAAGCCATTTCGCTGTAACAGGTTAAATCTGTTACACTTACAACGAAAAAGCAGGTAAAAAACGACTAATAAAGATGTTTTTATATGCAAAACGAACCCATTTATTAGTCTGAAAGAAAGAGTCTTAAAAGATAACTTAGATTTTCTCCACAAGCCTTAAAGTCAGATAAGGTGTTGGTAATAGCGGTTGTTGGAATATCCCAATATGACCTATTTGTACCATTATATAATTATTATTCCGAAACTTTTGATATATATGTGCCGTAAGGAAAATATACATACAAACAATCACAAAAGGATTTTATATGAAAAAAATACTTATGTTGTTAGTCATGCTCTCATTTGTTACAATATCTTACGTCGATGGTTTTAGTTTATTTAACAAAGGGATAAAAGGTTCCGGCGACCTTCAAACAGAGACTCGTGATGTTGACAACTTTGAACGTATCAAAATAGCCGGCTCATTTGATGTTTTTATTACTGTCGGCAAAAAACAATCTGTCGAAATCAGATTTGATGATAACTTACTTGATAATATTGAAACTGAAGTACATGGTAAAACATTAGTACTTGATTCTCATAAATCGTATTCATCAAAACGTAACTGTAAAATAGAAATCACCGTACCAAAGCTTGAATCAGTAAAACTCTCCGGTTCGGGTGATATAATTATATATGAGTTAGACAATGACTTTTTTGAGTATGAACTTTCAGGCTCCGGCGACCTCTCCGCAGAAGGAAAAGTAAAAGATTTAGAAATCTATCTCTCCGGCTCCGGTGATATTTTCTACTATGGTACTCCCAAAAAAATCGACACCAAAATTACCGGTTCAGGATCTATAATACCAAAAAGATAAATATTATCTCAGCAGTCTAATACTGCTTTTTCCTCCTATAATCAGCAGCCTGTTACAGGCTGCTGATTCTTTTTTTGACATACAGTTTCTCTTTTTAAAAAGGCTCCCTTACCCCTAAGTAACCAATTGTCATACATTAGGTTATAAAATATTTTTTCCTTGCAAACTATATAAAAAAGAACTATCTTTAAATGATATATAATAGTGTATATATAGAAATTATAAATGAAAAATAACGATCACAAAAAAAACAAACCTCAGCCTATTTCAGGAGTTATAGGCAAAATAATGAGTTCATTCGGTATTTCAAAAACATATCATGGATGGATGGTCGTAGAAAAATGGTCTGAAATTGTAGGCAAAGAATTGGCTCAAAGATCAAAAGCAATTCGTTTTGAAGATGGGATTTTGTATGTCGCTGTTACTGATGATGCCTGGAGACAAGAAATCTCTATGAAATCTGATGAGATTATATCTCAAATTCACAGCTACCCCTTTGGACGATCCACAAAACAGATTCGATTGTTAAAACATTGAAAGGAAACATAGATGGCAACAACTGAAAAAGATAAAAATAAACTTGGTCATAATTATGACGCCAATACTATTAAAATACTTGAGGGACTTGAAGCTGTACGAAAACGTCCGGCTATGTATATTGGTGATATTAGTCAACGCGGATTACATCACTGTATCTATGAAGTAGTCGATAACTCTGTTGATGAAGCGTTAGCGGGATTTTGTGATAAAATTTTAGTTGAAATCAATAAAGACGGTTCGATGGCTATTACCGACAACGGACGTGGTATACCGGTTGAAATGCACCCAGAAATGAAAATCTCCGCTTTAGAAGTTGTTATGACAACCTTACACGCCGGCGGTAAATTCGACCATGAAAGTTATAAAGTATCAGGCGGACTCCATGGCGTAGGTGTTTCTGTCGTAAACGCACTATCAGAATGGTGTTCGGTAGAAGTCTCTCGTGGCGGCGACGTGTATCGTCAAGATTACAAAATTGGTGTGGCACAGGGGAAAGTTAAAAAAATCGGGAAATGTAAAACAACCGGGACAAAAGTTTCTTTTTATCCTGACTTTACTGTTTTTAAGAAATCAGAATATAAATTCGACATCATCGCATCACGTCTTCGCGAACTTGCATTCTTAAATCAAGGTCTTACTATTATTTTAAAAGATCATCGGTCAGACAAAGAAGTTACTTTTTCCTACAAAGGCGGATTAGCCTCATTTGTTGAGTATCTCAATGAAAATAAAAATCCTGTTTATAAAAAACCGATTCATTTTAAAAAAACTGAAGATGATGTTGATGTTGAAGTTGCGATTCAATACAACGACAGTTATTCTGAATCTGTCTATTCGTATGTAAATAATATTAATACGATAGAAGGCGGAACACATCTTTCAGGATTTAGAGCCGCACTTACTCGTTCTATTAACAACTATGCTAAAAAAAATAGTACCTTTAAGAAAAAAAATATTACGCTTGTTGGTGATGATGCCCGTGAGGGTCTAACAGCAGTTATTTCTGTAAAGGTTCGTGACCCTCAGTTTGAAGGACAAACAAAAACAAAACTTGGCAACTCAGAAGTTCGCGGAATAGTTGAACAACTTACCAATGAATTTTTAGGCTCTTTCTTTGAGGAGAACCCATCTGTTTCCAAAAAAATTATAGATAAACTTATACAAGCAGCCACCGCTCGGGAAGCAGCCAGAAAAGCAAAAGAACTTACCCGTCGTAAATCAGCACTCGATTCAGCAGCACTTCCGGGTAAACTTGCCGATTGTTCGCTTCGTGATCCCGAAGAATGTGAAATCTACATTGTCGAGGGTGACTCCGCCGGAGGCTCCGCCAAGCAGGGCAGAGATAGACGATTTCAGGCAATCCTCCCATTGCGTGGTAAAATTCTAAATGTAGAAAAAGCACGTATCGACAAAATTTTGGGTAACACTGAAGTCCGTTCGATGATTACCGCACTGGGGTGTGGTATTGGTGATGATTTTGATGTTTCAAAAGCACGATACCATAAAGTTGTTATTATGACAGATGCTGATATTGATGGTGCTCACATTAGAACACTCATCCTGACTTTTTTCTTCAGATATATGAGAGCTCTTATTGACAACGGATATATCTATATTGCTCAACCACCACTCTTTCGGATTAAACAAGGTAAGTCAGAACAGTATGCATATTCTGATGCGGAAAAAGATAAAATAGTCAAAGGGCTAAAATCCAAAATCGGTGTATCAATCTCACGCTACAAAGGTCTTGGTGAAATGAACCCTGATCAGTTATGGAAAACAACGATGAACCCCGAAGTTCGTACTTTACTACAGGTAACTCTTGACGATGGTGCCGAGGCTGATCATCTGTTTTCAGTTTTAATGGGTTCTGAAACTGCTCCTCGTGCTGCCTTTATCCAACAAAACGCACAGTATGTTCGTAATTTAGATATATAGATAACTTTGATATTATAATATAGGTGGAGTTTTTTTAAAGCTCTGCCTTTTTTAACACAAATGGATAAATAAAAAACTGCTGCAAGATAAAAAGTAATCAGCTTGGGGGTAAAGACGGTTTGTCAGGAGAATTTTCCTGAGTTTCTTTAGGGTCGTTTAACACTTCCGGCGGATACTCAACTTTTGGAGTAAAAATTCCTAAATAGCGTTGGTACCATTTCCAGTTTTTCTTAATTTTTTTATAATATTTTTTAATACGTTTTTCACGTCGGTGAGCAATGGCATCATAATGTTCAATTTTTAGAATAATAATTTCCATCGTTTCACGCTTTTCAAGTGCCAAACGAAAAGTATCATAATCCTGAAAAGAAAATATTGTCTGCACAATCGGTTCAAAGAAAACAAGAGCTTGTGAACTGATATAATTAAGCGGTTTTATAGATTCTAAAAACATAATTGCCGGCACAGAGAACCCTCGCTTGACCACCATCTTGGCAAGTTTTTCTAAAACCGCATCTTGATCAGGAGGTAGTTCAGTCTTTTCGGGTTCGGGAAGTTCCATGCTTCCTTTAAAAAAACTCATGCAGTTACTTCCTTGTCTGTTTCCATCCCAATTTTTTGTTTGACGATTTTCATTACATCATCAGCATTGTTATCAAATATCAAATATATTCCTCTAAAATTCTCCAGTCGAGATTTATCAACGAACGGTGAAAGCAGTACACCGTTTTTATCCGGGTAGTATGAACGAAATTCTGACCACTGCTTTTTTATAGTCTGTGTAGAGCTTTTAATAACAGCTTCTGATTCTGTCAATGTAAAATAGGTCGGGAAATAAAATTTTGCTATAGATGCAAAAAGTACAACCAAAGAAAGAAATCCAAATATCTTTGATGAAGTAATCGATAACACTACTAATGGAACTATGAGAATAAACAGAGAAACCAAAACAGCCACCAGCGGACGTTTTTTTATCGGATGTGTTGTCCACATCAACAAAACATCGGTCGGACTATTATTAGTAACTATCTGTGTCTCTTTATCACTCATTACAAATTTATTCCGGTTTGCGGTACCGTTCTTTCTTAACAGTTTCCATCATATCAATTAAGTCTTTAGGTTCCAAAAGCTTTTTCTCAATCAAAACCCGAACAAGTGCTTCTTGGGCAAGATTATTAGACAGAGCCAATTCTTCATAGGTGACATCACGCTCTTCACCATTCACAATCATTTTGAGGGCAATATTTTTATCCATGATATTCTCCGATATTCTAAAAAACTATTCAATAATTTCTTCTTTGAGATTTTCAAGCGAGTTTGCTTTTTCATTTTGTATTTTATACAAAGGCATCTCTCTATTTTCACGATAATCGCCAAACGATATTTTTCCTGATGCTCCACTATAGTTTTTTACTAACAGCAAATTTTCTTTAATTAAATCACGACTGATACCGGAATTGGCAGCTTGTGTAATTAATCTAAGTGCATCAAAGCCCAAGGCAGCCAAACGTTGAGGGCGTTTACCAAAACGACTGTCGTAAGCAGCAGCTAATGTCATAAATTCATCAGAGAGTTTTCCCTCTAAAAAAGGTGAGGCAAATACTGCACCTTTGGTAACATTATCACCAAGTTTATAAACTGAATGATCTCCCCATCCGTCAGTACCTAGATAAAACCCATTGAGATTATAAAAATGAATTTGCGGAACAAGCTGTTTTAACTGTTTGGAAACCCCCGGCATAAAAATACAATCAACATACGTCGCTAAGAGTTCAAAGTCGAGTGTGTCGCCGTTTTCGGTAATATAAAATGTCGAGTCAGTAGGATGTCCTAATAAAATAGATTTTATATCACGAATATATAAACCAAAATCTTTATCACGCGAACGATAATATTCCACAGCAACAACAGTTCCGCCAAGCTGTTTAAAATGTTTTTCAAATGCTCGGGTCATGCGTATATGGTCGGTTATTGATGATGATATAATAACTACAGAATCGGCATTTAATTGATTGTAGGCATAGTCAGCAAGAGAGATTGATTCCAATTCAATATTTGGGGACAACTGAAATGAACTTGTCGAAAGCCGTGTTAAACCTGCTTCTGTTGCAGCCGGTATAATCATAGGAAGCGACCCGCAATTAAGAACAGCTGATGCCACCGAAGCCTCTTCACTGGTAAGCGGTCCTATGACAGCATCGGTTGATTGTGATATGGAAAGTTGTGAAATAATTTGAGCCGCTTCAATCGGGTCACCCTTGGTGTCGTAGGGAACAATTTTTATTTGTTTACCACTTTTTTTACGGTATAAATCAGCGGCAATTACAGCACCATTATATATTTCTTCACCATACGACTGCAGCTCACCTGACATAGGAAGTACCATCGCAATTTCAAGCGGTTTGTTTTTTTGTCTGTTTGCAATCTCTTGTCTGTCGCCCTCAGAAAGAGTCTGTCCGCAGACAGCAAGCATTCTTTCGGCTTTGGCTGTTTCTCCACGATTGACATAGATATCAGCAAGCGGTTTAATCAGTGTACATTTTTTTTCTTGTGATAATTTCTCTAAATCTGCTTCTGTGAGAGAAATAGATGATGCGTTTTTAAAAGCAGCCTGCAGTGAAGCAACTATTAGTTTATCCAAAGATTCTGATGTTGAAAATTGATAGGCTGTAATATATGTTTTGACAGCTCTGTCAATATCAGATTTTAAATACAACGTATTTGCTAAGAAGAAGTATGCCTCTGCTTTGTAGACAGATTTTGGATATCGTTTGATAAAATATGTAAAACCTGCTACTGCTTCATCATATTGAGCAAAATAATATTTTGCTTTAGCTCTCTGAAAAATAAACAGATCAATATTTTTAGAATCAGGAAATCTTCCTTCAAGTTCTGAGAAAACTTGTCCTGCTTCATAAAAATCACCCTGACGAAGGAGTCTTTTACCCTTGGTATAGAGTGATACAATTTCCGGTGTGTCATTAATAGATTCAGCAGACAACTCTGCGGCAAATATTAATAACAAGCTAAAAATAACAATTGGTAATATTTTTTTTAGTATCATTTACAGAGAATAATTCCCAAAGTCTTCGGGATTAATTTTTTTCAATCTCTCCCTTAATGAATCAGGGTCGGTCGGCATAGAGTTTTCCTTTTGAGACTGCTCTTCTGAAACATGTAATAAACTGTCACTGACAAAAATAGGAGCCTTCATCTTTAGTGCCAAAGCAATAGAGTCAGATGGTCTTGCATCTATTTCAATAAGTCTGTCATCAACAGATTGTAAATATACTTTGGCATAAAAAGTCTGCTCTTTGAGTTCGGTAATTTCAACTTTCGTAATAGTTGCTTGTGTCGCATCAATAATTTCTTTGAGCAAATCATACGTCATAGGTCTTTGAGCCTGAATTCCGGTAAGTTGGATAGCAATCCCCCATGCTTCGGCGTGACCAATCCATATTGGAAGCACTTTATTGACAGACAAAGGTGCAAGTATGACAACCGGTGAATTGGTTGTCATATCAAGTGCCAAACCTTCAACTTTTGCTTCAAGCATACTCATAGTATTATGATTGTTTAATTACCCAAAATTTTAATTTAGCAGTAACTTCTTTTTCAACTTTTATAGGTGCGGTGTAAACACCTAATACTTTAATCGGAGCTTCTAAATCAATCGAACGTTTATCAATGAGAATACCTTCGGCTTTGAGACGTTCGGCAATATCAGCATTTGTAACTGACCCAAAAAGTTTATCATCTTCTCCAACATTTACTTCAAAAGAGAGAGATAATTTTTCAATTTTGTCTTTAATCAGTTCCGCACCTTTACGAAGTTTTTTTATACGGAGCTCCGCTTGTTTTTGAATCTCGCCAATAGCTTTTAAATTTGCTTTTGTGGCGGGAATTGCCAGATTACGCGGAAGTAAATAATTACGACCAAAACCGTTTTTTACTTCAATTGTCTGCCCGGCAGATCCTACATCCGGAACATCTTCTCGTAAAATGAGTTTCATGTTTGTTCCTTTCCTTCTATAATATAATCAACTTTATTCGTTTTGTAAATTCAACTGTTCTTTATTTCTAAAATCTTTAAAGCTGTCAATAAAACCAGCAAAGACAGCCACAAAAAATCCAATCAGTTGGGTTATAAATAATAATAAATAAAAACTAAACTTTACAAATGGAGGTAATTTTAATTTTTTCAGATAATATTCTATAAGCGATAAACCACTGATAGAATAGAAAACCGCTAAAAAAACCAAAACATTATCACCGATTTGTGTAATTGTATCAGTACCTAAAAACCTCATACCGGCACCTATTAACAAGATAAAAGAGACGTAAAACGGCATTTTCCACGTTGTGAAAGGGGCTGTTTTTGAAACAGAATTATCTTTTTTGGAAAGTATATTCATAAACAAAAGATACCCGATAGAATATTGTAAAACAGAACTTAACAGTAATATTGATGGAATCACTCGTTCGATAAAAGCTGAGGTTTTATTAAAGCCGGTTATCAAAGTTGCGGTTTCTTCTGTAGAATATCCTGTTGCCGGTAATGTAGTTTTAGCATTATCAAGCATCGTTGCTGTCATTTTCGATATTGCTTCTGTTATTATGTTCAACAAAGGCAAATACATCACCAAAGCAAACAACAACACAGCAGCCAATCCGATAGTATATACTTTTTGCGGTTTTTCGTTTCTTAAAGTTAGTCTGCCAACAATAGCAGCTCCAAATAAAATCATACTCCACTCTGAAAACATTGTCCATGCAAAATCAAGACCGGTAAACATATAGCCAATCATATACACTGCTATCCCGCTTCCCCACAAAAGCCATGTATGTCCTTTATAGGCAAGTATCGCAATACCAACATAGAGAATGAGTACCAGAAAATAATTGATAGTACTTATTCCATAAATTAGTACAACCGAAGATTCCACTCCTTTTAAACCAAATTCTAAAAGTGTAAAAAGAACCATTGCAGTAATAGTTATATACACTTCCCATCCGATTTTGGGAGCAATATGATTATTATGAACCAGAGATTTCATTTTTCTTAGCGGTAAGACTCAGCTTCAAATGCAACGATAGCCAAAACCCGCCCGCGTTTGATTGCGGTAGTTAATTTACGCTGATGCATTGCACAGTTTCCGGTAACACGGCGTGGAATAATTTTGCCCCGTTCATTGGTAAAACGTTTTAAAATACGTTCATCTTTATAATTGATCATGCTAATTTTGTTTTCACAAAAACGACAGATCTTTTTTCCTCTGACTACTGCCATTGTACTTTCCCTTTATAATTCATCTTCTGATGGTTTATCTTCTTCAGGAGTATCAGCTGTTTCCGTTTTTTCTTCAGGAGCATCAGCTATCTCTGTTTTTTCTTCCGGTACATCAACAGTCTCTGTTTTTTCAACAGGAACTTCTTCAGCAACAGGTGTATCATCCTCTTTTTTAACCGGAACAGAATCTCTATTTGGTTTTTGATAACCATCACGACGATCGGTTCCATGTTTTCCAAATGGATCCTGTTGTTTGAGATACTCCTCAGGATCACCATCAATACGTATGGTTAAATCACGAATATACGCTTCATTGATTTTAAAGTGGCGATCTAATAATGGCAGGACATCTGTTGGTGCTTCATAAATAAATGAGGCATAATATCCTTGAGTTAATTTGTTAATTTCATACGCAAGTCGACGAGTACCCATGTGGTTTTCGTTGATAATCTTGCCGTTTGTGTTGGTAATGATATCCTTGACATCTCCGACATGCTTTTCAATAGTAGCATCGTCAGACTGTGGATTGATAATAAAAGTGGTCTCGTAGATTCTCACTAATATTCTCCCTACGGACGTGGTTAACGGTTACGGCTTAGCTGAATATTAAATAAAACTAAGCAGGGTTATTATTATATTTTTTTATCGCTTCGTCAATACCGTCTCCAACAACAGAAAGGGCAGCTTCAGAAGCTGTTGTAATCATTTTTTGTACAATCTTCTGCTTTTCTTTTTCAAATTTTCCTAACACAAAGTCAACAACCGAACAATCCTCGGGCAGAGGACCAATGCCTACCCGCAAACGGGGGAATTGATTTGTTTCAAGCTGTTCAATAATTGATGACAAACCGTTATGACCTCCATCGGAACCGGATTTTCGAATCCGAATTGCTCCGAGTAAAAGATTAAAATCATCAACAATAACAAGCATCTCACTTGGTGTTAAAGAATATCGATGTAAAAGAACAGATGCGGCATAACCGGAGTTATTCATAAACTGTGTTGGTGCGGCAATAATAATATTTTTGTCACCTACGACAATTTCCGCTTTATCATATTCATTACAATTCTCTCGGTTTGTTATTTTTTCAGAAGCAATCTGAGCTAAGACATCAAACCCGACATTATGCCGAGTATGCTGATATTTTTCGCCAATATTTCCGAGACCTAAAAGTAATGAAATCATAATATTCAGCCTTTTCAGGCAGGCGAAAATATACCTAACTGAACAAATAAGTCAAGGTATTAATGAAACTACTATCTTGTTGTAGACCAAATAGTTGAATCTGGCTCCCTACTTATGGGCTTGTTGATAAAGTCCAATCTGTCTTTCAAGACCCTTCGACTCCGCTCAGGGTGACTTGAAAGACAACAACTTACAATTTGTCATACTGAGCGAAATCGAAGTATGTTTCGAATTTAGAGGTTTTTCAACAAACCCTTATTTTACGTCGAATTAACTCTATATTATTATCAATAATATAATAATCCTAAATTTTTATTGCTTATTTTGAAACTATTTTAATATATTACGTATGATATATTAAATATCTTAATGTTGGAGTAATTATGAGTAAAGACTGGACATATCTTACAAGAATAACTGAAAACAAGTCAATTACAGTCACCAAAGTAAAAATTGCTGATAATATTGCAATTGAAGGAGAATTTGAACTGCCTCCGCTTGCCCAACTAAACCAAGATGATCAAGTGTTTATTGCTGTTTTTGTGAAGTCTCACGGTTCAATTAAAGAGATGGAAAAATATTTTGGTATCAGCTACCCAACGGTTAAAAGCCGCCTTAATCGAATTGGCAGCAAGTTAGATTTTGTTGAAGTTGAAACAACTGTTGTCAAGGATGATGTATTAGAAAAATTAGAACGAGGTGAAATATCTGTTACTGATGCAATTGAATTACTTAAAAAAGGAGAGAACCATGGTTGAACAAAGAAAAAAAATACTTGAGATGCTTGCAGGCGGAACAATCAATGCCGATGAAGCCGAACGACTGCTTGCTGCTCTTGAAAGTAATAATGCAAATCAAGAGTCCCAAAATACAGGTACAATCAATACTAAAAAGCCAAAATTTCTGCATGTAAAAGTAGAAAAACCCCAAGGTGATAGTCATAAAAATGTTGACATCAAAATACCTATAATGTTGTTGAAAGCAGGCATGAAACTTGGTTCAATGATACCGGAAAGTTCAAAAAATGAAATTAATGCTCATTTGAACGACAAAGGGATTCATCTTGACTTAAATTCTATTGATTCAAAAGATATTGATGTTATTATGACTGCCCTATCTGAGAGTTCTATAGATATAGATACAGAGACAGAAAAAGTCCGTATATTTTGTTGCTAAGAACTTAATACTATGAATCGTTGGCAGGCGGGAGCGTCTGCCGCGAACGAAAAAATCACCCAAATTCCTACTATTGTAATTACTTTGATAAAAAAGTCTGTCTAATTCCAACAATCTTCTTTTAGCATTAAAATTTGTCACAAACCTGACACCAGTTCACGGTTTTACAGTATGGACATGTTAGAAGTTTTTTGTCAGGGAAATGGGGACTAAAAAAATCGACGAAGGCTGATATTTTAAATTCTTTCTTGCAATTAGGACATTTATACAATGTGATGTTTGAATGCCAGACGATAGCAATCATTAGTAAAAAAATAAGGGCTAATATGGAGATATAGAAAGTTAAGCTAGACTTTTCAAAAACAACCATGAATATAGAGATAATCAAGATAAGCACAAAAACAGATACCAAAACAAATCTTAATTTTTTATGATTTTTCATATTAATCTCCGTTGATTTACAACTCCTTTTTACAAGGTTACTATAGTTTGCCTAAGATATTCAACAAATTTATTCATGTTTAACAAGTTTCCAATAAATCTGACTGGTTGTTTTGACAGATATACATTATGAAGATTGTGCAATTAAAAAAAGCCTGTGGAGGAACAGGCTTTTTAGAGAGGTATAATGAGGTAAGTCTAAATTTGTATACTACTTTGTTTTGCTCATCAATAATACAGTTTTGAATTTGTAAAATGTCATTTTAAAGTCATAAAATGCATAAAAGATGAGAGTTTAATTAAACTTTTAGTAAAATATTCTTATTTGGGGATTAATTAGACTGCTATAATCTATTTTATGCGGTAATATGCTGTTAATAAGACATTTTATTTATATCTATATTTTTTTAAATAAAGTTTGACAAATGGATGGAAATCTGTATTTTAGGCTTCACCTGACCACTACGAAAGTAGTGTTATGGGGGTGTAGCTCAGGGGTAGAGCATCTGCCTTTTAAGCAGGTTGTCGATGGTTCGATTCCATCCACCCTCATTTTTTTGATTATTATCGTTTTACATAAAAAACCCTCGAACACTCTCGATGTCCGGGGGTTTTGTTGTATGATAGGTTGGGAACTTGTAGTAAGCTATTTTAATGTGTCTATCTTATATACTAAAATAACCTTATAGAAGTTTCATTTCTTATTCAGAATTTAAGAAAAAATGAAAAAGAGCTTAATTTCTTGCAAGAAAACCGATAATTAGCTTTATTATAAACTTAATACTAAACTATTAGTAAACAAGTCACCTTGAGTCCACCTAGAGGAAAGGGACTTGTTGGCATAGACAAAATGACTTTGAAGATACAGAGGACAATATGGATTATAAAATTAGAACAAAAATAGCACAGATACTGCTTCAAGATAATATTGCAGTTGGAACAGATATAACAATCTTAGGTTTAGTGCGTTCAAGCCGTGTGAGTAAAGAAGTTGCATTTGTAGATATCAATGACGGTTCCTGTATGGGCAATATTCAGGCGGTGTTTTCAAACCCTGATTCTTTGTCAATTTTAAAAAGTGTGACCACCGGTTGTTCTGTTCGTGTCAAAGGAAAGTTGATAGAATCACAGGGAAAAGGGCAGAAATATGAAATTGAGGGTGGTTCTATTGATATAGTCGGTGAGGCGGACTCTACTTATCCATTGCAGAAAAAACGTCACACAATGGAATATCTGCGAGAAATAGCTCATCTGAGACCTCGTTCAAATACGTTTGGTGCCGTGACCCGCATGCGTTCCAAACTTGCTTATGCCGTGCATAAATTTTATCAAGACTTAGGTTTTTATTATATACATACACCGTTGATTACAACCTCCGACTGCGAGGGTGCCGGCGATATGTTTCGGGTCACTACTTTAGACCTTGAAAATATCCCGAAAAAAGATGGTGCAATTGATTGGGACTCTGACTTTTTTGGTTCAGAAGCATACCTTACTGTTTCCGGTCAGCTTGAGGGTGAAATTTTGGCGACAGCCTTAGGCGATATATACACCTTTGGTCCGACATTTCGTTCAGAAAATTCAAACACCGCACGGCACGCATCGGAATTTTGGATGATTGAACCTGAAATGGCGTGGGCAGAGCTTACCGACAACATGGATCTTGCCGAAGATTTCATTAAGTATCTTATAAAGTTTGCATTTGATGAATGCGGTGATGATATGAAATTTTTTGGTAAATGGATTGACAAAGAATTGATTGGCTCACTTCAGGCTGTTATGAATTCTGATTTTGAAAGGTTGTCATACACCGATGCGATAAAACTATTGGAAGATTCCAAGCAGAAGTTTGATTTTCCTGTCAAATGGGGAATTGATATGCAGACAGAGCATGAACGGTTCTTAACTGAAGTTGCTTTGAAAAAACCGGTGATTGTCTATGACTATCCCGAAATTATTAAACCGTTTTATATGTATGTCAACGATGATGAGAAAACAGTGCGGGGTATGGATGTGCTGGTTCCTCGTGTTGGTGAAATTATCGGCGGGTCGCAGCGTGAACATCGTTTGGATGTCTTAAACGAACGGATTAAGAAAAAGCAGATGGACAACATGGAATCATACTACTGGTATTTGGAACTTCGCAAGTATGGCACCTGTCCGCATGCCGGTTTTGGTCTTGGCTTTGAACGACTGGTAATGTATATCACCGGTATGGCAAATATCCGCGACGTTATCTCATTCCCACGAGTCCCGAGATGGGCAAAGTTTTAGGAAACAATGTTGCTTTTAATTAATTGTTATGTCAGTTCCTTGTCTTCTGAAAGAAAACTAAGAACTGACATCTTATCGTTAGTTCACAATTTGCCAAGGCAAATCAGGAACTAACGAAACAGGCAACTGTGTTGCTCTTATTTTGACAATTTACACTAAGTCACCCTGAGCGGAGTCGAAGGGTCAGTATGACAGATTTTTAAAAGTTTCTAATTGTAACATCATTATCAATTTTTCAGTAAATGAACGATTGTACACAACTCCTTTCCGTCGAAGACGGAAACCAGTACAGAAACGATTAGAGCTAATTCAAAGGTACTTCTACAATTTATATGTTTGTCGGTTTTTCTCGATTTTTAAATCTGAGGATTTCAAAGTCGAGGAACCCGACAAAATATAGTAGGGAACCGGCATGCCTGTTCCTAAATAAAGGTTCGGGTATGCCCGAACCCTACCAAAGAATTAACTTTCTACCCTGCAAAATTTTTGGTGGCAAACTCCAAGTTCACAAGTGACCAGAAATGGTTAAGATATTCCGGTCTCGCATTACGGTAATCAACATAATAGGCATGCTCCCATACATCGACAGTTAACAATGGCGTACATCCATACGTAAGCGGACAACCCGCATTTGAAGTCTGCATAATATCTAAAGTACCATCCTCTTTTTTGATAAGCCAGCACCATCCCGCACCAAACAATGTTGCCGCTGCCTGAGTAAATTTTTCTTTAAACTTTTCAAATGAACCAAACTGTGAATTTAAAGCCTTGGCAAACAAACCGCTTGGTTCTCCCCCTCCTTGTGGCGACAGGCAGTTCCAATAAAATGTATGGTTATACACTTGGGCAGCATTGTTAAATATACCGCCCTCGGAAGTTTTGATAATATCTTCTAATGATTTACTCTCAAACTCGCTGCCTTCAATAAGTTTGTTAAGATTATTTACATAAGCTTGGTGATGTTTGCCGTAATGATAATTGATAGTCTCTTCTGAAATGTGCGGCTGTAAAGCATCTTTTGGGTAGGGTAATTCAAAAAGTTTGTGCATAATTGCTCCTTGTGTGTATAATAATTACAGATATGCTGTTGTAGATTATAAAGTGAAAGGTAAATTGTCAAGATTTTAACATAATGCACATACTTTCTAAATAATGAATGACGATTTTTCTTGACAGAAAGATATAAAAAAATGATACTATAAATAGAGAAAAAAAAGGATTAAGATATGGAAATCGGATTAGTTTTCTCAAGTAAAGACCCAAAGCAAAAAAAAGCGAGAGATTCTGTAAAACAATTTATTGACAGTACAGGGTTGTTAGCAAATTATTCTGAACTCGATAAAAAAGTCAAATCTCCAACTCTTAATATCAACGGTCTTTCATTAACTGAAAAAAGAAAAATGAAACGGAAAGCTCAAATCACAATGTATCCGAACAGCACCGATATGCTTCAGTTTATTGAACAGCATATTTGGCGTTTGTAGCTCAATTTTTAATTTTTTCCGCCAATTTTTTCCACTCATCAATATCATACCCAACAAATACGCCAAAATCAGAACGTAATATTGGTGTTACAAACAGAAGCGGATGTTCTAAAAGCATTTCTTCTATATCATGCTGCATATACGCAAGTTGTAATTCTTCATATTTTTTAGAATAAGTATCAATAATATCCTCAAGATAATACTGTTTTTTTATAGAAATTAGCTCACCCTGACTTATTGTTTTTTCTTTTAAATCTATAAACTGAAAATTAATACTTCGTTCTTTAAAAAACCGAACAGCTTTTTGAGTGTCTTTACATTTTTTGGTACCGAATATTTGTAAAATCATAGTTACTTTCTTTTCATATCATAATATTTTATATTAATACAAAAAAACCTTACTTTTCATAAATGTCAAGTGCGAGAAAAAAACTAAATAAAAGATGCTCAAATTATAAAACTTGACAT
Source organism: uncultured candidate division Zixibacteria bacterium (assembly GCA_937900185.1). Taxonomy (GTDB): domain Bacteria; phylum Zixibacteria; class MSB-5A5; order GN15; family FEB-12; genus QQUK01. The sequence continues at coordinate 19,020 of CALCCW010000159.1, forward strand.
TTGCTGTCATCTTTAGAATCATAACATATAATTCTTTCATTGAGGACATATCGTGTCTAAGAAATATAAACCAAAGCAGTTTATTCATAAAGACTTACTGTGTGATGACATTCCGACAATCCCTGTTTTATATTTGGGCAAAATCTTAGTTACCGGTGCATCCGGCTATATTGGAGGCAGATTAATACCGGAACTTTTGGCTCGCGGCTATCAAGTAAGAGTAATGGTAAGAGGTGATGCGGAGAGTTATAAAAATTATTGGTACGATACTGAGGTTGTTGAAGCAGATGCTCTCAATAAAGATGAATTAGCTATTGCCCTTGATGGAATCGATACTGCATATTATTTAATACATTCCATGCTCCTGGGTTTACAGGAGTTTGAAGATGCTGATATGTTGGCTGCTCAAAATTTTAGAACAGTTGCTGAACAAAAAGGATTAAAGCGCATAATTTATTTAGGCGGACTCGGAGATAAAAATGGCGATCTTTCCTCTCATTTACGAAACCGTATTGAAGTATCCGAAGAGCTTACCAAAGGCAAAGTACCGGTAACAATATTAAATGCCGCAATTATAATTGGGTCAGGAAGTGCTTCTTATGAAATAGTACACCACCTCGTAAAAAAACTTCCGTTTATCATAACACCGAACTGGACTAAAAACAGATGCCAGCCTATTTCGGTTCGTGATGTTATCAAATATCTTGTCGGCGTTTTAGAAGTTCCCCAAACATCAGGTGAACAATTTGATATTGGCGGTAAAGATATTCTGACCTATCTTGAAATGCTTAAAACACTTGCTAATATTCTTGAGAAAAAAACACTCTTTATTCCATTCACATGTAAAGCTCCCTCACTTTATGCTTACGGAGTCAGCCTAATCACTCCGGTTCCCTTTGCTATTTCACAATGCCTGATACAGGGTTTAAAAAATGAAGTTATCTGCCAAAATGATTCGATAAAACAATATATACCGTTTGAAACATTATCGTTTAAAGAATCAACTTTGCGGGCAATGACTCGAGAAGAACAGGATAAAGTGTATACCCGATGGTCAGATGCTTACCCGCCGGCTCACGAGCTTGCCTTAAAACTCAAAGAGTTGAGCTACAAAACAACTTATATGACCAGTTATTCAATCAACAGTTACAAAACAAGCAATTCGCTTTTTTACTCAATTTGTGAAATAGGCGGACAAGAGGGCTGGTTTGAGAGCAGCTGGATGTGGAGGCTCCGAGGAAAAATTGACAGAACTCTAACCGGAGTAGGTACACAACGGGGAAGAAAGCACTATTTCCCGCTTAAAGCTAATGATGTTATAGATTTTTGGAGAGTAGAATCAATTGAACAAGATAAAAGACTTCTGCTTCGAGCCGAAATGCTCATTCCCGGAAAAGCATGGCTTGAATTCAAAATTAGCCCTCAATATAAAAAACAAGAACTTACTGTCACTGCCTATTACGACACCCATACTTTTTTGGGACATATTTATTGGTATATATTCTTGCCATTCCATTATTTTATCTTTAAAAATCTTATAAAAGGTATTGAAGAAAAAAGCTATTAATTTGGTTGAAAATCAAACCAAATTGACGATATAAAAAATACGTAAGCCTACGGCTATTTAATATAAAATAGACCACTTTTAACATAGGGTTCAATATATTTTGTTGTCAAAACAAGCTCAAACCAATTATAGAGCAGATTTATTTAAGCATTTAGACGGTATCGTTACCGCTCCTTCGGCGTATGCTCTTTTTGAAAAAGGAGTGACGGATTATATCTTAGAAAAAAAAGAAGTCACTCTGCAAGAACTTACTCAAAAATTTAATGCCAACGAAGGGTATCTGAATGTTGCTCTACGGATTTTATGTTCACAAGGCTGGCTTATACAAAAAATTGATAACCAAAAAGATATAATCCGTTTTAGTGTCAATGAACTGTCAGCAACTGCATTCAGACATTTTGATGTATATAAAGATGTCGTACATTTACTTAAATTTTCCGAAAAATATCATACTCGAAAATTTGAATTAGACCCATTTTTAGTTCTTGAAAAGATTTTTCATAAATTTACAAAAAATTACGGTATGGAATTATCAAAAGATAAAAAAATAAAAACTGTTCAGCAGCAAATCCTAAAACATATTGAAGGAATTATTGTCGGTCCAACTGTTGTATATTTAGGTATGAGCAAAATGTTTCATAAATACTTCATGCAGGTAAGTTTTAAACCGGAAGAGTTTCACAAAGACTTTTCCAGCTTTGAAAGGCTGCTCGATTTTTTTGTTTATTTTGGATGGTTTGACAAAAAAAATAGTACCTACCAATTCACCGAAAAAGGACTCTTTTACGCTAGACGGGCAAGTGCCTATGGTGTCACTGTTTCATATATTCCTACACTGCGAAAATTAGATGAACTTATTTTTGGTAATCCAAAAGCTGCAAAAGATGCCGGTGATAAAAACAGAGAAGGTCATGTAGACAGAAAAATGAATGTATGGGGTTCAGGAGGAGCTCATGCGGCATATTTTAAAATTGTTGATGAAATCATTATTGAATTGTTTAATAAACCAATAGAAAAACAACCAAAAGGTATTTTGGATATGGGATGCGGTAATGGTGCTTTTTTACAGCATCTGTTTACTGTTATCGAACAACAAACGGTAAGAGGTAAAATGCTTGAAGAATATCCTCTCATTCTTATTGGTGCCGATTACAATGAAGCGGCTTTAAAAATATCAAAAGCAAATCTTATTCAAGCAGATATATGGGCTAAAGTTGTATGGGGCGATATTGGAAGACCTGACCTACTTGCAAAAGATTTAAAAGAAAATTATAACATAGAGCTTGGTGAACTGCTCAATGTTCGCACATTTTTAGACCATAATAGAATCTGGAAAGAACCGACGCACGTAGACAAATCAAGAGTCAGTCAATCAACTGGTGCCTTTGCTTTTGAAGGTCAAAGAAAAAATAATAACTTGGTAGAGGATTCCCTGTTTGAACATTTAAAAAACTGGGAACCGTATGTTAAAAAATTTGGATTACTTGTTATAGAACTCCATACTGTTGACCCCGTACTCGTAGCTCAGAATTTAGGAAAAACCGCCGCCACCGCCTATGATGCAACTCACGGATATTCTGATCAATATATTGTTGAGGTTGATGTTTTTAATAAAATCATGGCAGAAGCAGGACTGATTCCAGATACAAAAATGATTCGGAAATTCCCCAACACCGACTTGGCAACTATAACAGTCAACTTGTTTCGGATGCAATCTAAATCATAAATTAAGTTTTGTAAATAGATAGACAAAGTAGGTCAAGCCCCCTGTGGTCTTGACTTTTTTTATAGCCTTGTAGGTTGGACATTCTTGTCCGACAAGATTAGAACACGGACAGACAGGAATGTCTGTCCTACCAATAAATCTAAAACACCTGTCCACCAATGGAATATAATTATGTGTTTCATGCATCCCTACATGACAATTTATAATGCGATAAAAATTTTAAATAATTTGGAAGAAAATATCGTCATTTAGGTATCATATTTAAGAATATGATGTTATATTACAAACGTAATATTTTATGAGGGATTTAAAATGAAGAATTTTATTAGATATTTAATTATTACTGTTTTACTGATTGCTACTGCAGATATTTGTGTCGCCAGTAGTCGAATAATTACAGTACCGATAACAAATAGTTTATATGTTCAGGAAAATTGTCCAAATGGAGGGCTAACTGACTTTACTTTAAAAATGACTACTAAAAGAATTGGTGGAACGCCAAAACAAGAGGGTTATTTTATAAGAAAAATAGTGCAGGCAAGTTTACATTTTAGTGATAATATAACTTATACAGGTGATACTTTGTTAGAGTTTGACCTGACAAAAGATACTGTGTCTCTAAAATATATAACTGTAAATATCCCAA
>CALCCW010000160.1:0-9488 GCA_937900185.1 uncultured candidate division Zixibacteria bacterium
GATACGTTGTTAGATATAATACGTAATTGTAATATTATATTTTTTTTTTTTTTTTAATGATACGGCGACCACCGAGATCTACACTCTTTCCCTACACGACGCTCTTCCGATCTATGAGCTTGAAAAAGAAAGACGCTCTGTCTATGCCGGTTCAATAGCATATTTAGATTTTTGGGGGAATTTTGATTCGTGTATAGCGATTAGAACAGTAGTGAAAAAAGATAACAGATATTTTATGCAGGCAGGTGCCGGTATTGTTGCAGATTCCAAGCCATTAAAAGAATTTAAAGAAACAGAGTCTAAAGCAAAAGTTCTTATGGAAGCGGTGATGGGAGTTGATTCGTAGATGTTGGTGATGCTTGATAATTATGATTCGTTTACCTATAACTTGGTGCAGTATTTGTCGGAGTTGGGTGCCGAGTTGGAAGTTTTTCGTAATGATGAAATCACTATAGATGAGTTACTTGCTATAGAGCCGCAGGGGATTGTACTTTCGCCAGGACCCGGGCGACCGGAAAATGCCGGTATTATGAATGATTTAATTTTGCAAACAAACGGGTCGATTCCGATTTTTGGTGTTTGTTTGGGTTATCAGGCGATTGCTCAAGTGTATGGTGGGAAAATTGATTATGCTCCTACGCTTATGCATGGAAAAACATCACAGATAATTCATACAAAATCTAAACTATTTAAAAATGTTCCCAACCCATTTGTAGCTACAAGATACCATTCTCTCATTGTTGATAAAGATTCACTTCCGAAAGAATTTAAAATAATAGCATATACCGAAGATGATATAATAATGGCTATTGAACATAACAGTCTGCCGTTATACGGTGTACAATTTCATCCTGAATCAATTATGACTCCCGAGGGTAAAGAAATTTTACGAAATTTCTTACATCTATTATAATGGAAAAGTATATACAAAAACTTTTATCATCTGATAATCTTTCAATTTCAGAAGCTTCCTCTGCGATGGATATTATTATGGACGGTAAAGCCGAAAATGCACAGATTGCTCAGTTTCTTCTTGCTTTAAAGCAAAAAAGAGAGACTTCTGATGAAGTTGCCGGATGTGTACAGTCAATGCGTTCTCATTCAAAAAAAATAAAATTACATGATGATTTTGCGGTTGACGGTTGCGGAACCGGGGGAGACGGCTCCGATAGTTTTAATATCTCTACTGCGGCAGCATTGGTGGCATCATCGGCAGGTGTCACAGTAGCCAAGCACGGGAACCGTTCGGTCAGTTCTAAGTGTGGCTCATCTGATTTGCTTGAACAGGCAGGTGTTAATCTTGATTTGGAAAATAAGACTGTAGAAAAAATTATTAATGATATCGGTTTTGGATTTATGTTTGCACCAAAGTTTCATCCTGCTATGAAATATGCTGCTCCGGTTCGCAAAGAGTTAGGGGAGAGGACGGTTTTTAATATTTTAGGTCCGATGACCAATCCGGCATCAGTAATACGACAACTAATCGGAGTATACGATAAATCTTTAATGCACTTGATGATAGAGGTCTTACAAAAGACAGGTTCTGTTCATGTGATAACAGCACATTCGCATGACGGTATGGATGAGTTTTCCATTTCATCTCCGACAGATTATCTTGAATTAAAGGATGGCAGGATAACTGAATATACAATATCGCCTGAAGATGTTGGTCTGAAACAGATGTATACAGATGCTCTTATTGGCGGTGATGCTAAGTTTAATCATACTATTTTGCAGTCTGTATTAGAAGGGGAGACATCAGCATATCTTGATGCTGTTTGTTTTAATGCCGGAGTATTGATTTATCTTGCTCAAAAATCTGAAAATATTAAAGAAGGTGTGAGGTTTGCTTTTGAAGCTGTTCTGGCAAAAAAAGCAAAAGAAAAACTATATCAATACGTCGAGGTATCCAAGCAGTAATATATGACGACTCAAACCCCTGAATATAAAGTAAAACAAAAAAATGGGGGGATAGTACAATCAATACAGACGGAGATTTCTGATTATATATCAAATATAAAGTTATTTACAAAAAATGCGAAGCTCTATCTTTTGGGTTCTTTTTTGATTGGTGTGAACTTTCATGTCTTTCAGCTTTTATTAAATTTATATTTACGCGAACTTGGGTATGCAGAAAGTGAGATAGGCTATATTATCTCCTCACGTGCGGTGGGAATGACCATTATAGCAATACCTGCTGCAATGCTTTTAAGCCGTGTCAAACTAAAACCGGTATTGTTATCCAGCTGTGTTCTGTTCGGATTGTTTAGCCTAGGACTCAGTTCTTTTGTTGAATTTGGACTGCTTATTTCATTCTCGATGCTTTCGGGAGTTGTTTTTGCTTTTTATAGAGTTGCCGGAGGACCTTTTTATATGCGTAATTCAAGCAGTAAAGAGAGGACACATCTTTTTTCGGTTTCATTTGGTATGATGATTATGGCAGGCATGATAGGTTCGGCAGGTTCGGGGCAGCTTGTGAAAATAATCGGAAATCATTTTGATAATATTTTGTTGGGGTATCAATATACTTTGTATATAGGTATTCTGTTTTCTTTTTTGGCATTAATACCATTTTCAATAATTAAAGCATCAGCACCATCATCTGAAGAAAATAAAATCAACCTCTCAATGATTCAATTTAAAAAACGAGGTTCATTTTATTTTAAAATTACAATTGCAAATTTCCTTGTAGGTTTAGGAGCGGGGCTTATAATACCTTTTTTGAATCTCTATTTTTCTGACAGATTCAATCAGGGAGCTGACAGTATTGGGATGTTTTATTTCTTTGTTTCGTTTTCGATGCTTGCCGGGTCGCTTGCCGGTCCAATTATGGCACGTAAATTTGGTTTAGTACGAGCAGTGGTTATTACTCAGTTAATTTCTATTCCGTTTATGTTTATTCTGTCTTATAGTTATTTTTTGCCGTTGGTTGTGGGAGCATTTATCTTGCGTGCAGGTTTTATGAATTTGGGAGTTCCAATAGTAACAAATTTGGGCATGGAATTAGCAGAAAAAAAAGAACAAGGTTTGGTTAATGCGTTGTTGATGGTGTCATGGACATCATCTTGGATGATTTCGGCGGCTATTGGTGGACAGCTTATTGATACGTACGGATATACATTTACGATAAATATTACGATTGTACTGTATCTTTTGTCTACGTTAACATTTTATTCTTTCTTTAAGGATGCTGAAGTAAAAACCGATACTCTTCCTAAGTGGATAATTGCCAAAGAAAACAACACATAATGGATATACTCCAAAAAATAGCACTGAATAAACGAATGGAAGTTGATTTGCTCAAAGCAGAATTTCCCCTTAGCTTAATTCGGAAAAAGATGCCCGACTCAAAACCATTTCGATTGTCAGAGGTTTTAACTCAAGATGATTCAATACATATTATTGCCGAGATAAAAAAAAGATCGCCATCCAAAGGGATAATTGTTGAAGATTTTACTCCGGCACAATTGGCACAGATGTATCAAGAGGGTGGAGCATCGGCTCTTTCGGTGTTAACTGAGAGCAAGTTTTTCTATGGTAATTACAAATATATAAAAATAGCTTCGGATAAAACCGGTTTGCCTGTTTTATGTAAAGATTTTATGCTTGAGCCGTATCAAATATATCATGCCAAATATATAAATGCCGATGCGATACTTTTGATAGTGAAACTTCTGCCAAAAGAAATGCTTGCTGAAATGATACAGGTCTCCAATGATTTAGGTTTGGATGCATTAGTCGAAGTTCATGATGAAAAAGAACTTCAGACTGCATTGAAAGCAGAGGCAAAAATAATAGGTGTCAACAATCGGAACTTAACTACATTTGAAACCGACCTACAAACATCTGTTAATCTTGCCAAATTGATTCCCGACGATAAAATAAAAGTTGCCGAGTCAGGGATATTTTCTTTTGATGATATTCAACTGTTACAAAATGTTGGGTATAATAATTTTTTAATTGGTGAAGCATTGGTGAAAGATAAAAATCGAATTGAACTTTTAAAGAGATTACGCAATGTATGATTTCAAAGTTAAAGTGTGCGGGATCACCCGTGAGAAAGATGCTTTGGCTGCTGTTAAATATGGTGCCGATATACTCGGATTTATATTTTATAAAAAATCACCTCGTTTTGTTTCTGTTGTAAAAGCGAATAAGATAATTTCTGTTATCCCTCCAACTGTTATTCGGGTAGGAGTTTTTGTCAATGAAGATAAAATCAAGGTTCTCAAAACAGCCCAAAATCTGCAGCTTGATTTTATTCAATTAAGCGGTAATGAGCCTCAATCGGATATACGTTTTCTCTTAAAAAATGGTTTTAAAATCATTAAAACTATTGCTGTTGCAACACAGAATGATATTGAAAAAGTGAAAAAATTTGATGTTGATGTAATACATTTAGATTGTGCCGATACAAAACTATACGGCGGCAGCGGAAAACAGTTTAACTGGAATTTAAAACTTCCCAAAAGTCTGAAAAATATTATGCTTGCAGGTGGAATCAATTCAGGCAATGTTGCCAAAGGCATTAAAAAGTTTAAACCGTTAATTATAGATGTAAACTCAGGAGTTGAATTTAAACCGGGGTATAAATCAGAAAAGTTATTGCAAGAGTTTTTCAAAAGAGTTAATAAAATACGTTATGGCAAATAGGAGACCGGACAATAAAGGAAGGTTTGGAGTATACGGGGGGAGATATGTTCCAGAAACTGTCATCTATGCATTAGATGAACTTACCGAATGTTATCTGAAGGCTAAAAGAGATAAGTCGTTTCAAATAGAGTTTGCCGGATTTCTCAAAGATTTTGTTGGTCGCCCTTCGCCTTTTTATTTCGCCGAACGGTTTACAGAATATCTTGACGGACCTCAAATATATTTTAAAAGAGAAGACTGCAACCATACCGGAGCTCATAAGATAAACAACACTGTCGGACAAATTCTTTTGGCAAAACGGATGAAAAAAAATCGAATTATTGCAGAAACAGGAGCCGGTCAACACGGTTTGGCAACAGCAACTGTTTGTGCAAGATTTGGATTTAAGTGTGTTATCTATATGGGTAAGGAAGATGTCATTCGTCAAAGAGCAAATGTAGAAAAGATGCGGCTGCTTGGTGCTGAAGTTGTTCCTGTTTTGTCAGGTTCGCAGACATTAAAAGATGCAACTTCGGAGGCTCTTCGTGACTGGGTCACAAATATTAAAGATACTTTTTATATTATAGGTTCTGTTGTCGGACCTCATCCGTACCCAATGATAGTAAAAGATTTTCAATCGGTGATAGGCAAAGAGACTAAAAAAGAATCACTAAAACGATTTGGAAAAGTTCCTGATATTCTCATAGCATCTGTCGGCGGCGGTTCAAATGCGATGGGTATGTTTGATGCTTTTATTGACAACCCAAAAGTTAAATTAATAGGTGTCGAGGCGGCAGGGTTAGGTTTGAATACTAAAATGCACGCTGCTCCGCTTTCTAAAGGAAAACCGGGGGTGCTTCATGGTTCGTATTCTTATTTGGTATACGATGAAGACGGGCAGGTTATGCTTCCGCACTCAATCTCGGCAGGATTAGATTATCCGGGAATTGGTCCTGAACATTCATTTTTTAAAGATTCCAAAAGAGTCTTATACCATTCTGTAACTGACAAGCAGGCGTTGAACGCTTTTAAACTTATCTCCAAATTAGAAGGTATTATTCCGGCTTTGGAAACATCGCATGCATTGGCGTATCTGATTAAAGCAAAAAAAGAGTTTAAGAAAAATCAGCATATTGTTATCTGTTTCTCAGGTAGAGGTGATAAAGATATGGATATAATTTTGAAGAGTGATATATAGTATGCAAAATCGTATCACAACATATTTGGACAAACTCAAGAACAGAAAACTGCTCATTCCATTTTTTACAGCCGGATTTCCATCTATTAAATATACACAAGAATATATAAAAGCAGCTGAATCTGCCGGTGCAGATTTTGTGGAAATAGGTATACCATTTTCAGACCCGCTTGCTGATGGTCCCGAAATTCAGTTTTCATCAAAAACAGCTCTCGATAACAACCTGAAACTCAGAGATATTTTTGGTATGGTTGAAAAGATTAGAAAATATTCAGACATCCCGCTTTTGTTTATGAACTATGTGAACCAAATTATTGCTGTTGGAGAAAATAAATTCATGAAGCAGGCATCAGAGATTGGAATTGATGGGCTGATTGTCCCTGATTTACCGGTGGAAGAGTCAGTTTCAATGAGAAAAATATCAGATAAAGTAGGATTATCTATGACATTTCTTGTGTCGCCTACTTCAAGTGAAAAACGAATTAAAATGATTGACAAAGCGACTTCCGGATTTGTTTATGCTGTTACTGTTGCCGGAGTTACCGGAGCAAATAAGAAGTTTAGTAAATCCACTGACGATTATTTACATAAACTGCAAAATGAGCTTAATCATAAGTTTGTTGCGGGGTTTGGAGTTTCAAACTCAAATGATGCTAAAAGATTAACAAAATATTCCGATGGTGTAGTTATTGGGTCAAAATTGATTCAATTAATTAAAGAAGCAAAAACTGATAAATCTTCTGTTTTGAAAATAGAAAGATTTTTGAAAGATATTCGTAAAACATTATCATGAGCAAAAAGAAAATAGACTTAATTCGCAAAAAGATAGATAAGCTGGATAAACAACTGCTTTATCTTCTCAATCAAAGAGCCGAGCAGGTGATTGAAATGGGCAAGATAAAATGTCAGATGGACTTAAAGGTTTTTGATCCAAAGCGTGAGAGGGATATTTTTGTAAATATGACAGAGAAAAATCCGGGACCTTTACATGTGGATGCTATTGTGCGGATTTTTGAACGTATTATCGATGAGTCACGCAGGCTTGAACGTATTGAAGCATACGAGAAAGATGAATAAATTATGATAGTCGTCTTTAATGAAAATGCTACTCATGCTCAAATTCAAAAGGTAACTGAAAAGCTGCTTGATAAAGGATTTGATTTGCACCGCTCAACCGGTTCATCTCAAGTTGTCTTTGGTGTTGTTGGAGATACTCTTGCTGTTGATACCCGTGATTTTGAAGTGCTTGCCGGTGTTAGCGAAGTTATCAGAATATCTGAACCGTACAAACTTGCAAGCCGTTCATTTAAAAAAGAAGATACAATTGTCAAAGTCGGAAAAGCAACATTCGGCGGGAAAAAAATCGGTATGATTGCCGGTCCTTGTTCTATTGAATCAAGAGAGCAAATAAAAAAAATTGCTAAGATGATAAAAAAGACAGGGACAAAAGTTCTTCGAGGTGGAGCATATAAACCGAGAACTTCACCGTATGCATTTCAGGGAATGGGTGAAGAGGGGCTGAAGTATCTTCGTGAAGCGGGTGATACGAATGACATGGCGGTTGTCTCTGAAGTTATGGACCGTATGGATATAATTCCGGCTCTCAAGTATGTGGATATGATTCAGGTAGGTGCAAGAAACATGCAGAATTTCGCTCTGCTTAAAGAGCTTGGAAAAATAAATCTGCCGATTCTGCTCAAACGAGGGATGTCGGCAACATTACAAGAACTTTTGATGGCGGCTGAATATATTATGGCAGGCGGGAATCATCAGATTATTCTCTGTGAACGGGGGATACGTACATTTGAAAATTACACTCGTAATACACTTGATATTTCAGCAGTACCGGTCTTACAGAAATTGACTCATCTACCTGTCATTACTGACCCATCGCATGGGGTTGGTATTCGTGATAAAGTTGCTCCAATGGCACGTGCATCGGTAGCCGCCGGGGCAGATGGGCTTATTTTGGAAGTACATTACGACCCTGATAAAGCGTTTTCCGACGGAGCCCAGACTTTGTATGTCAACCAGTATGAGCAGTTGGTCAAAGAGCTCAAAATAATCGCCTCAGCAGTAAATCGTACTTTGTAAATTTTTCTCATAACTTTCTTATTAAAACTGGACTTTTCTTCTCAAATTCTGTTATTTTCACAACCTTAGATTTATGTTAAGTCTTAAGGATGAAATATGTCAATTTTGAAATTTGAAAGAAACAATGCTAAAGAATAAATTTAAAGAAGAATTTGCCAATAAAGCAGCCAGAGCATTTCAAACTCTGTTTTCTGATAAGTATATAGAAATAGGCGATAAGCAGGTTTTTTCAGCTCAGTTTATATTAGATAATATCGAAAAACCAAAAGATCCTACCAAAGGACGATTTGCCTTTCCGGTTTTTCGCTATGGGAAACTGCTCGGTGATAATCCTCCTTCGATAGCATCTAAAATCACAGAAGCAATCAACAGTTTAGATAATAATCTTATTACTGTTTCTTCTATTGCCGGTTTTATCAATATACAGACAGAATTTGCTATTGAGGCATCAGAGACTATCAAAAATGCTGTTGAAAACGAAACAAATTACGGTTCATCTGATGTTGGAAACGGTAAAAAAGTTCTAGTCGAATATTCGTCTCCTAATATAGCTAAGCCGTTTGGTGTAAATCATATACGTACAACTATATTAGGTAACTCTTTAAGGCGAATTTTTCTTAAGCTTGGGTATGAAACAATCGGTATCAACTATCTTGGCGATTGGGGAACGCAGTTTGGAAAGATGATTGTTGCCTATAAAAAATGGGCTGACCCATCACTTGTAGGCAAGGAAACAGTAACAGATTTACTGGCATTGTATGTTCGTTTTCATGATGAAGCAGAGGAAAATAAAGAACTTGAAAATCAGGCTCGTGAAGAGTTCAAGAAACTTGAGTCAGGCGATGCCGAAAACAGAGCATTATGGGAGAAATTTCGGGAAATCTCAATAAATGAATTCAATCGGGTGTATGACATCATGGGTATTGAGTTTGACTGGGTCACCGGCGAAGCATTTTTAAATGATAAAATGACACATACTATCAAAGCGTTTGAAAAAGCAAATCTTGTGTCTGAATCAGAGGGTGCCACGATTGTCGATTTGCACGATGAACAGCTTCCTCCGGTTTTATTGAAAAAAGCCGATGGAGCCACACTTTATTTGACTCGTGATTTGAGCGGTTATTTGTATCGGGCGAATGAATTTAACTTTGATGAAATGCTTTATGTTGTTGCGGTTAATCAGTCGGTACATTTTCAGCAGATGTTTAAAGCACTTGCCATGCTTGAAGATGCCCAAGCTGTTCCTGAAGAAAAGCGGATGTCATCTAAAGGAAAACATGTAGAATTTGGGATGATAAAGTTTGGCGATAAGATGATGAAGACGAGAAAAGGTCATATTATCTTATTAGAAGATGTAATCAATGAAGCAGCGAAGTTGGCAAAAGAAAAAATAGAAGAAAAAACACCTGATTTAAAAAATATTGATGATATCGCTTTGCAAATCGGTCTTGGGGCGATTTTCTATTCACAAATGTCGGTGCGTCGTCAAAAAGATGTTAACTTTAAATGGGAAGAAGTCTTATCGTTTGAGGGTGAGACTGGTCCGTATTTACAGTATACTCAT
>CALCCW010000161.1:0-6524 GCA_937900185.1 uncultured candidate division Zixibacteria bacterium
AGAAAATCACTCTTTTACCGTGCTATGGCATCATCCATAATGACTTTTAGCTGACCTGTTTCATCAATCATCCATTGGTCAATAGCAGGGTCATCATCAAGTCGTTCGGCTGTAGCGGTACATCTGAAGTTATCCATGTCGCCGGTAATAACATAGGTGTAACGGGCAGATTTCATAATCTCGACCCCAAGTGTGTCAAAAGCAAAAGGGGCATCTTTGTAAGCAACTAAACCTGCAGGAGGTATCCAGTATTTATCATTGTTTTGAAAATATCCCCGCTCCATCAGATAAATTTGATTCAAGAGCTCTTTTGCTTCTACCTGTTTGGCTTTGACGGTAGAACTCATATAGCGTGGGATTGCAAGTCCGGCTATAATGCCCAAGATAACAAGAACTATGAGTAGTTCAACTAATGAGAATCCCTCTTGACCTAAGAGTTTTCTTTTATTGGCTGTATTTAACATTTTCATAATTGTTTATAATAATTGTTTTAAGTGAATCTGTTCTGTTTTCAGAATCTGAAATCTTAATAAATAATTCATACGCTCCCGATTTGGTTATCTTTTTCTTCTGATTTAATATAGTAGAATTAGCCTGTTTAAGCAATCGGATTTTATGAATTCCAAGAGAATCTATTTTCATACCGCTTGTGCTGAGATTATGGCTATTTCTCATAAATCTTTTGTTCATCCATGTGTAAGTCGTTTGCAGCCCTGATTTTGAAATAACAATTAAAGAATCATTTTTTAAAACTAATTCTCTTCCGTTTGAGATTGTATTATCCAATTCACTAAGTACAAACGATAACTCCTCAAAAATTTTACTTTTTTGGCTTTGTTTTTTCAAATAGTTTTTTATAAAGAGCGAACCCGAGATAATAAAAATTAGCAGGATTGCTGATATCCCCATTGTGACAATCAACTCAGTTATGGTGAGTCCTTTATTGTTTTTGAGGTATGATAAATTCATTATACAGTTTTATTATTTCTTTATTTGTTTTGGCACGAGCAACAGAAATAGTAACTTTCGCCAAGTTATTTTCATTTTTTATATTCTTAATCAGTTTATAACTTATACCTGACTTAACAATAATTGTGTCAAGATTATTTGTATTATGTGAATAAAGCGAATAATACATCTGCTCAGAAGCGATGTCGGATGCTTGTTTCATCTCTTTGGTTGAAAACTTCACAAACACATTGTTTAACATTGTTATCAATAGCGAGAAACCAATCATGAAAACTATTGCTCCAATGAGAACCTCAATTATCGAAAAACCGAAATTGTTATTTATATGTTTCTTCATAACGACTCTTTATCCTCCCTGAGTATGATATGTCTTTGTGAACTTGTATTACTTTGAAACAAAGGTAAACCAAAATTGTAATCTACAAGTACACGATTGACATATAAATCTTTTGCCCAGTTGACATAGGTTGTTGGTGGTTGTTCAAATTTAAACCGTTCAGTAACGATAGAGCCATACACTTTTCCTCGAATATCAACTAACTGGTTTGATATTATTGCCCCAACTACAGATGTAAGTGTGTCAAGGTAGATAACATCTTTCATGTATGTTGAGTCGTCTTGATTTTTAGCAAGATAGCAAACAGTCTCAAGTTGATTATTACTTTCAAGGAAGATTCCATTATCAGAATCAACAGACATATCCTTTGGGAGCAGAAGCAATGTCGATGGGTAGAGCAATTTTGCTTTATCTTTGACAATGATTTTATTATGTGCGATAGCAATTCCTGAAAAGGTCACATTGTCTTCAATAATTATTGAATCTTTTGAATAAAGAATGAGGTTGTCTATTACTGATGAATCTTTCAGATAGATTGCTCCTTCTGATACTATTTCTAAAAGAGAACTAACATGAGATGAGTTTTTAATCTCTACAGAACCATTAACAAAAAGAGAATGAATATTACTGTTTGATTCATAAGAAAAATTGTTCATCTCAAGGTTATTCTCAATTTCTATACTATTTGTTTTCTCAAATATATTTTCAGAGCTATGATTTAGATACATCGATGCTGACTCAAAAGTTTTGCAATTAGTTTTTCTTGAGAGTACAGAATTAAAGTATCCATCTAAAGCTGTTGTATCAATTTGTGGTGTTGATAATGATTGATGTATGTTAATTTTGCCTTGATGATATTGTTTTGATGTCACAGCCTCTCCACGAATACGCCCTGTTTCCATCCCTAAAAAACCTGTGTTTACATCTCCGTATATTTGAGTGTTCCCGGCAACAATAAATGGATACCGTTCATCACATACCGTGACAGCATCTAAAAAGATAGAATCAGGGTAACTGCCTATAATAGAAGTTGTTATTATTTTCTGATTGGCAAACTGTCCTGTTGAACTTATGAGATAATATGGTCCCCAATACTTCTTTGATACTTTTATTACTCCATCGTTTAATGTTTTGTATTTGTAGTTTAATGTAAAAATATTTTGATTTAATTTGTTGACTCCGTTTTGAATACCTGCTTCTGAGAGATGAGTAGCTATCAGCATATTTTTATCTTTGGTATGAACAGAATATCGAGTTAATGTATATGTTAAAGCAAAGACAAATATTGTCAGAAGTATTGAAAGAACGGTGAGTACAGTAACTAAAATAGAACCGTTTTGATTATTTAATTGTTTGAAGACGGAGAGTGTCATACAACTTGTCGTTTTTAAAGATTATATAGTTCTTATCGATTTTAATAAGCTCCCAGTCTCTGAATTTTTCATGTATTGATATTATGGAGCTATTGCTGTCTGAGCTGATAATAATTGCTTGAGATCTATTTTTTTCTGAAATAATACCCTGAAGCTGATATTGAGTTGATAGTTTTTGGGCTGTTTTTTGAGGTTGTCTTCTTTGTGTTTTCGGTTTGGACTGAGGTTGCGAAATGGAATATCGTTTAAACGGATTCAGTTTCGGTTTTTGATATTGAATAGTTCTATCTTTACTATTAGAGATTTTATTATAAGTATTTCCGATACTGCTTTGTTTATATGATTCTGCCTGCTTAAATGTTTGGAAATTGCCATACCAGATATATATCATCAAACATGAGAGAATAACTAAAAGTATTATTTTAAATTGATTTTTCTTCATATTTAGCTCTTAAGCAGAACCGATATTTGTAGTTTTAACTTTTCTCCCGACAAATCATTCGGCAGGAGAATTAATTGTTCTATATCACTTATATATGTTGATTCAAATGATTGTAGAAATCGGACGATATTATATATTGACCCTTGAAATGATATTGTATAACGTGTTTTATTATGATCTAATTCTTTAGTCTTGTTGATGTTTGCTACAGAAAGAGAATATCTTTTTGATATCTGTTTTATATCATTGAGAGTTGGGTACGAATAAGATTTTGCTGCAGAAGCTTCTTGCTTGAGTTGTTTCAGTTGTTTATTTAATTTTACAATTTGAGAATCTAAATTTGCTATATCGCTCATAGAGTTATTTTTTAATACAATCAAATTGATATTATCTAAATTTATTTGAACAAGGTAATCAATTGCAACAAATGATAATACACTTATCAAAAGATAAAATAGAACAGATAAATAAAATTTATTTATATTTAATTTCTTCATTTATCTATCTTGGTTGATAAAGTAAACGAAATACTTGTATCAACTAAACCTCTATTATTCTTTATTTCAGGTTTTATTGAATTAAGTGAAAATATGAATGGTTGAGTATATTGCTTACATGCTTTTTGATACTTAAATATTAGATCTTCGTTTTTAGCAAACCCCTTAATTTCTACGATAGCAGAATCATCCAATCTATTATTGATTGATATTTTTGTCAGATACAAATTGTTGTAACTCTTTTGACAAAATGCGGAAAGAATTGATGCTGTCTGAATTATTTGAGGCATATCTTGTTTTGATTTTGTTATTGTTGCCTGCAATGAATTAATATTTTTCTGAATCATTTGTTTCTCTACATACTTTTGTTGGTATTTTGAAATAATTTCAGACTCAGAACTAAGAAGAGAGCTAATTACTGTTGTGATGATTAGCAAAAGAAAAATGAAAAGAGCAACTCGAGATAGCAGTTTGAAGCTGTTTTGTGCTGTATAGAGATAAAGGGTTTGCTGAGCGGTTTTAGGCAGGTATGATAACTTTTTTATTATTTTTTTATGTAATTTTGATAATATCATAGGCGAATCCGAATAGGTTCGCTTTTTACAATCTTTTCCCGAAAAGATTGAATTTATCAATGCCTTAATATCAGTTTGAAGGCTATGTAAGATTACAATGCCGTTCTCATCTCTTATCAGATGATAGTTGTTGTTAAAAAAGCTATATGAATGAACTGAATTTTTGTCAGTTGAAAACTTTGTTTGTGAAAGTAATGCTATTTGAAGAGTTATTATCTGTAAACAGTTTATGTTGTGTTCATCAATTGCTTTTAGCAGACTATTTATAATCTCTTTTTTAACAGCTTGATAGATAAACAATTTTGTTTTTTCTATTATCTGTATAGAAAATTTAACATCATATTTTTTATCTGATAATAATTTTATAGAATTTTGTATTTCAGGTAAATTAGAACCTTTAACCTGTTTTATGTATGTATAAGTAGAAGATAAATTCAGAATAATGTTAATTGGTTGTCCAAACAAATATTTATTTTGTTTTAATTCTGTAAGAAATTCAGAATAAACAACTGATGAAAACTTGTCAAACAT
The DNA here is from genome assembly GCA_937900185.1 of uncultured candidate division Zixibacteria bacterium. Lineage (GTDB taxonomy): Bacteria > Zixibacteria > MSB-5A5 > GN15 > FEB-12 > QQUK01. The sequence continues at coordinate 4,725 of CALCCW010000161.1, forward strand.
TCTTTTATGTAAAACAGAATATGACTTTCTTCCAATTATCTTAATAAATTCAAATGAGCAGTCATTGATAAAGAGATAATATTCTATCTGTCGTAAATCAATTATATCAAGAATAGAATTTTGAGCTTTATGAGATTTCATAGATTACTTCTCAATAATAAGTGAATCTATATTGACAGAACCTTCTGAGCCATAATAAACATAAGGAGTGATATAAATCATAAGTTCTTTTTTGTCTTCTGTTGTTGTACGGTTTTGAAATAGCCTCCCTAAAATAGGGATATAACCTAAAATTGGCAATTTGTTGATTGTTTTCGTTGAAACATTTTCTACTAACCCGCCTAAGACTATCGTTTCACCGTTTTTCAGTTTTACTGTTGAGTTTAGTACTCGTTTACTTATTGTTGGAGGAATATCAGGGTCAAACTTTCCCTGCGGTGAATTAAATTCAGGCTTTACTTCCACGATTAATTCATCAGAGCTGTTTACATACGGAGTTACTTCCAAACTCATATTTGCTTCTATTGTCTCAAATCGTTGTGCTGTTTGAGTAGAGATATTTGATTGTTGAGAAGGATATACGGTATTGCTCTCTAAAAGATAGTACTGTGTTGTTCCTATATTTAATGAAGCGGTATGTCCGTTTAAGGTAGCAATTCTCGGATGTGTTCTAATTGTAGCAGTACCTTCTTCCTGCATCATTTTTAATCTCAGAAAAAAATTGTCATCAAGTGTCACAAGTTTAGATATATTTAAATGCCGTTCAATTGACCGTAAATTATTATTTATATCTGATCCCTTACCACTCAAATCAATATCAGGAAAATAAGATTGCCCCGGGAGTCCCTCGTTGCCGCCATAATTATTAGCAGTAATCCCGAATTCCGCTCTGTCTGATGTAGAATAATCAACAACTAAAACCTCAAAAAGTACCTGAGCCATAGGAATATCAATTTCGTCTATAAATGATTCTAATTTTGCGATTGAAGTTCTCGGTCCGGTTAATACTAAACCGTTATGTTCCTTGATAACTTTTATAGTAAGTTGTTTGGTGTAAGATACCGGGATGATAGCTTCAATGGTCTCAGCAATCAAATGTTTCAAGCGAATCAGCTTGGTGTCATACATATCTTCTGATTCTCTTAAACCTATGAAGTATATCCCGTCAACTTCCTTAAAAGAATACTTTGAGTTCAAAAGCAGATAGGTAAGAGTTTTTTCAGCAGTTTTATTTTTGATACTTGCAGTAATAGTTCCCTCAAGTTTTATCTGAATAAAAAGATCAAGACCGCATTCATTTTTTAAAACAGTTAAAACATCAGCAACAGATGTATTGGCAACATCTAAAGAAATTAAACCATCCTGACAAGAGACATTGAGATTTCTCGACATTGATGGTGATGCTGTGCCTGTTTGATCTCTGCCTATATAAATAATGTTATCAATAACTTTGTAGGTGTAATTATTTGATGTGAATATAACTTTTAGTGCTTTATTAGTTGGTAAATCATGTATTTTTCCTGATATTTTCCCCGAGAGATTATTTTCAATAATAATATTGCGACCGGTAAGCTCTATGAGAGTTGTAACAAAAAAACGTAAGTCAGCGTTTTTTACATCAATTGAAAGTAGGTCATTTTCATATTTGATATTCAAATCTTTCGGTGGATTGGGTGGAATGATTGCTTTAAAGATTTTAATAATTGTTCCTGTCTTTTCCCACGTAAGACCGTATTCGTTTATTATAAATAGAAGAGCGTCATTTAAATTAACATTTTCTAAACGGAAATTTATATTACC
>CALCCW010000162.1:0-4163 GCA_937900185.1 uncultured candidate division Zixibacteria bacterium
TATTTTTATTTTTGTTTTTTTTTTTTTTTCAAGCAGAAGACGGCATACGAGATATATCAGTGTGACTGGAGTTCAGACGTGTGCTCTTCCGATCTCAAAGACTTAGTCTGCAGATACAAATCCATGCAGAGCTTCAGAGTCGACCGCAAAGGCGGATGGGACACACACGGACTTCCGGTAGAAATCGAAGTGGAAAAACAGCTTGGTTTAAAATCGAAAAAAGAAATTGTTGAATACGGCATTGATAAATTTAACAAAAAATGCCGCGAATCGGTCTTTACCTATCTTGAAGAATGGAACACAATCACCCGCCGTACTGCCTACTGGCTTGATTTGGATGATGCCTATGTAACGCTCAAAAATGACTATATAGAATCTGTCTGGTGGATTTTGAAGAATTTCTTCGACCGTGATTTAATTTATCAAGGTCATAAAATTGTTCCCTACTGTCCTCGATGTGGCACAGGGCTTTCATCGCACGAGGTAGCCCAAGGCTATCAGATGATAAAAGACCCGTCGATTTATGTCAAAATGAAAGCATCTGACGGCGATTTTTCATACCTTGTCTGGACAACAACCCCCTGGACACTTCCGTCAAATGCCGCAATCTGTCTCAAAGCCGATGCTGTCTACGCTTTGGTTGAACATGATGATGAAAAACTTCTGCTTGCCGAAACACTAATCAATAAAATTTTTGGCGGTGAAGAAGAAGTAAAAGTTTTAGAAAAATTCAAAGGTTCCGATTTTGTCGGACGAAAATATGAACCACTCTTTGATTGTTTTGCAGATGAGTCCAACAAAGCATATTTTGCCGTCAACGGAGATTTTGTTACACTTGATGACGGTACCGGTATTGTACATATCGCCCCGGGGTTTGGTGCCGATGATTACTTAATCGGCAAAGAAAATAATCTTCCGGTTTTTCAGGCAATTCACAACAACGGAACATTTAAAGATTTTGTAAAACCATACAACGGCATGTTTATCAAAGATGCCGACAAAGAGATTATAAAGAATTTAAAGATTGCCGGGAAAATGTTTAAAAAAGAACAGTACGAACATAACTATCCGTTCTGCTGGCGATGCGATTCACCTCTTATTTATATCGCTCAAAAATCATGGTATCTCAAAACGACACAGTTTAAAGAACAACTTATTAAAAATAATAATCTTATAAACTGGCATCCCGATGAAATCCGTACCGGTCGTATGCTCAACTGGCTTGAAAACAATGTTGACTGGGCACTCTCACGTGAACGGTTCTGGGGGACTCCAATTCCAATCTGGATTTGTGATGATGACTCTTGCAAGAAAAAACGTGCGGTTGGTTCTATCGAGCAGTTACGCAAAGAGGGAATTGATGTTCCCAAAGAAGTCGATCTGCATAAACCGATGATGGATAATATTAAGCTGACCTGCGAATGCGGAAGTGCGATGACGCGTATTCCTGAAGTTGTTGATGTATGGTTTGATTCCGGTGCGATGCCGTTTGCACAGTGGCATTATCCATTTGAGAACAAAGAAAAGTTTGAAACAAAATATCCGGCGGATTTTATTTCTGAAGCTGTTGACCAAACTCGTGGATGGTTTTATTCGCTTTTGGCTATTTCTACAATTCTATTTGATAAACCTCCTTTTAAAAATGTCATTGTCCTTGAGTTTATTTTAGACAAACATGGTAAAAAAATGTCTAAGCATAAAGGAAACGTTGTCGACCCGTTTACAACTGTTGACAATTTTGGAGCTGACCCTGTTCGCTGGTATATGGTGTCAACATCAAACCCCTGGCTTCCGACTAAATTTGACATTGAAGGGCTCAAAGAAGTTATAAGAAAATATTTTGATACTTTAAAAAATACATATTCGTTTTTTGCTATCTATGCCAATATCGATAATATTGCTGAGCGTGCAGAATCTGAAAATAAATCGATAGAAACATTTTTAGCAAACAAAGCCGGTGAGCCTGATATATTTGACAAATGGATTATTTCAAGATACAACTCACTTGTTAAAGAAGTGACTGAATCGTTTGATAACTACGAAATTACCAAACCGACTCGTGCTATTCAGCATTTTGTTATTGAAGAACTCTCTAATTGGTATGTCCGTAATAACCGTCGTCGTTTTTGGGCAAAGGGAGATGACCCCTCAAAAATGAGAGCATATCTCACTCTCTATCACATGCTCGCCGGTGTCTGTCAATTATCGGCTCCGGTTATTCCGATTGTTTCTGAAATGATATGGAAAGAGTTGATGGGTGAAAACAGGGGAAAATATAACATTCCGCTTTCTATCCACATGACAGATTATCCTAAAGCTGACGAGTCACTTATTGACACCGAACTTGAAACTGTGATGGGACTTACGGAAAAAATTGTCTCGCTCGGAAGAGCTGCTCGTTCCCGTAAAAATTTAAAAGTTCGCCAGCCTCTTGCAAAACTGATAATTAATTTACCCGACGGTCGGTCGTTTGATTCTCTTTCTGATTTTATTTATGTCATTAAAGATGAGTTGAATATCAAAGAAATTGAAGCATCAGATTCGTTAGATAATTTAGTTACTTATTCGGCTAAACTAAATTTCAAAACTGCCGGCTCTAAACTTGGCAAAAATGCAAAAGATGCTGCCGCTCAAATTGCAGCCCTTGATTCTGATATTGTTAAAAAGTTTAGTATTGATAAAACTATTTCGCTTGATATAAACGGCTCATCGTTTGAATTAACAACTGATGAAATCGATATTATCAAAACAGAAATTGAAAATTATGCGGTTGAATCTGAAAGTCAGCTAACTGTTGCTTTGGAAACATTGCTCTCAGATGAATTACTTTCAGAAGGTTTTGCCCGTGAGGTTGTTAATAAAGTTCAGAATATGCGGAAAACAAACGGGTTTGAAGTAACCGATCGAATTGATATTTTTGTGTCATCATCAAAAAAATTAGTTGATGCTTTAGGGAAATATAAAGATTTTATTAAAAGTGAAACTTTAGCCGACTCTTTGGAGTTTAAAGAAGCAATAACAAACGGCACCGAGTGGAACATAAACGGCGAAAAAGCAGAAATAGAAGTTCTGAAAAAATAGAATCGGTGGTAAAAAAATGAAAAAGTCCGATTTAAAAAAATTTAAACAGCTTCTTTTGGAAAAACGGGCAACAATGACCAAAGAAATATCCGGTATAACTTCCCGTTTTGATGCAACTTTAAAAGAAAAAACCGGTGACCTTTCATCGCATTCGTATCACATGGCTGACCAAGGTACCGATGCAATGGAGCGTGAAATGGCGTTTGCAAGAGGCTCTAAATCCGGTCGCTTTGTGCATCATATTGATGAAGCACTCAAACGAATTGAAGACGGCACCTATGGAAAATGTTTTGAGTGCGGCAAAGATATACCGCTTGCCAGACTTGAAATTGTTCCGCACGCCCGCTTTTGTATTAGTTGTAAAGAAGCCGATGAAAAGAAAAAACCAAAACCTGTTAAAGGCAAGAGATAATAGTTTGAACAGCCAACCCAAACGACACCTTTTTATACCGCTTGCCATAATTGCTTTTGTTGCTTTTTTGGATCAGATAACAAAGATATGGGCTGTTAATTCCCTTACCTTTAACAAGCCGGTAGAAGTTATCGGACAGTTTTTTATGTTTACTCTTTTGTACAATAAGGGGGGGGCGATGGGAACCAATTTGGGTTCATCTAATTATTATCTTATCTCGGCATCGCTGATTTTACTATTTGTTCTTTATTATATCTATATCAATCGTACAAAACTGCAGTTGTCTATTCCGCTTTCATTCATTGCGGGTGGTGCGATTGGCAATTTGATTGACAGGATAACACTTGGCAAGGTAGTTGATTTTCTTGATGTAGATTTTATTGATATTAATATATTCGGGTTTCATCTTGAACGCTGGTGGACGTTCAACATTGCCGACTCGGCAATCTCTTGTTCGATAGTGTATTTGCTGTATCTGATATTGACGAAGAAATTGGATGTAACCTCAGATGATGAAGCGGATGAAGAAGTAGGGTAGCTTGCCCCTTGGGGCTTGTTGAAAAAGTCCAAAATATGTTTCAAGACCCTTCGACTCCGCTCAGGGTGACTTGAAACACAACAACTTATAATATGTCATGCTGAGCGGAGTCGAAGTATGTTCCGAATTTAG
>CALCCW010000163.1:0-9106 GCA_937900185.1 uncultured candidate division Zixibacteria bacterium
GGGACACATCAACTGGGACCGTACCAACTAAAACAGGCTGTCCAATTTCATTTTTTTCGCGTACTTCTTTTACAATCGCATTATATTTTTCACGACGGGTTCGATAAATCTGGTCTTCCATGTCATCCCGAATGATTGTTTTATTTGGGAGAATAACCATAACATCCATTTTGTAAATATCAAAAAATTCCTGTGCCTCGGTTTCAGCAGTACCGGTCATACCGGCAAGTTTGTCATACATACGGTAGAAATTTTGTAAGGTAATAGATGCAAGAGTTTGTGTCTCTGCCTCAATTCGGACGTTTTCTTTTGCTTCAATTGACTGATGCAGTCCATCGGAATATCTTCGCCCCGGAAGTACACGACCGGTAAACTCATCTACTATCATTACTTTGCCGTCTTGAATAACATACTCGGAATCTTTTTCATAGAGAGAATAGGCACGAAGAAGCTGGTTTATAGCGTGGACTTTTTCTGATTTATCAGAATGCATCTTGTAAACTTTTTCTGATTTTTTTTGTCGTTCTTCTGCTGAGAGAGAATCATCACCTTCAATTTCTGATAGCATGGTTGAAATATCCGGTATTTCAAAAAGCTGTTGTTCATCAGGTTTCAGTTGTAAGGTTCCTAAATCAGTGAGTGCGATTGAATGTTCTCTTTCGTCAATGAAGTAGTATAGGCGATCGTCAATTTCGTTTAGTTTTTTATCCCGCATATAATCTGCTTCAACATCGGAAATAAGTTTTTTTATCCCGGTTTCTTTGAGAACTTTCATCAGCTTTTTATTTTTTGGGGCTCCGCGGTTGGCGGCAAGCAAAAGAGTTCCTGCTTCAAAAAGTTGTTTGTGATCGGCTTCTTCATTTGAAATAATTTTTTCAGCTTTACCAATCATATCGTTTATAAGCAGTGCCTGTTTGTGAACAAGATTTTCAACAGTTGCTTTCATCTGACGGAATCTATCATGTGATGAATGTTCAACGGTACCAGAGATAATAAGCGGAGTACGGGCTTCATCTATTAGAATTGAATCAACCTCATCAATTATAGCATAATGGTAGTTACGGTGTACTCTGTCTTCGGCAGTTTGTGCCATGTTATCACGGAGATAGTCAAACCCAAATTCGTTGGCGGTTCCAAAAGTAATATCGCATTTATATTTTTCTTTTCGCTCGGCGTTGGTCATCTGATTTTGAATAACACCGACAGATAAGCCAAGAAACTCATAAATTTTCCCCATCCATTCACTATCACGGCGGGCAAGGTAATCGTTGACGGTAACAATATGAACCCCTTTGCCGGTGAGAGCATTAAGGTATGTCGGAAGCGTTGCGACTAAGGTTTTACCTTCACCGGTTGCCATTTCAGCAATTTTTCCCTGATGAAGTGCTATACCGCCAATAAGCTGTACATCAAAAGGTATCATATTCCATTCAATATCAATATCGCAAACAGACCATGATTTACCGACATGACGACGACAGGCATCTTTGACCACAGCAAACGCTTCAGGAAGTATATCCTCGACAGTTTCGCCCTCGGCAAGGCGTTTTTTGAATTCTTCAGTTTTGGCAATCAGCTCATCATCAGTGAGATTGGCAAGTGTTTGATAATGTTCATTTATTTCGTCAACAAGAGGCTGGACTTTTTTAACATCCCGCTCATCTTTGGTTCCGAACACTTTTTTAATTATATCTCCAAGCATAGTAATCCTATCTATTTTTTTATATTATACCGCAAATAGGATACAAAAATTCAATTATTTAGGCAAGAGAGGAAAAAGAATGTTTAACTAATTAATTTTAGGAAAAAATAAACCGCTCCGACTAAAAAGCCGGCATAAATCATCAAGAATCCTATCAAGTGTAATTTATAGCCTGTGGGTGAATACCAACTTTGTCGTTTGAAGAGATTGACAGAATCACAATTAGAGTGATATGGATGCAATTGTGTTCTATTTGTTGAGGCGTACCAAAGAAAAACAACGCCTAATAAGATACATATGATTTGAGCGTACAAAAGAATAATCATTTAAAACCTCCATATTTTTAACATATTATATAAAATATTGATTCAATTTTCAAGTTTATTTCTTTATGAAAATGACTTGTCATTAGCGAACTACTTTCATAGGTTTACTATATGAATGATTTCTTAAAAGGTATAGTGGTCGCCACCAAAGCGAGGTTGTTTGAAGTTCGTGCCGAAAATGGGGAACGGCTAAGATGTGAAGTCCGTCAGAAAGTAAAATTTGAGGCACAATCTACTACTCCGGTGGCGGTTGGTGATGATGTTCTCTTTTCATATACTGAAAACGAATGCGGTATTATTGAAGAAGTGCTTCCGAGAAGGTCAACATTCGGTCGTCCATCAAAAGGAATTGAAGATAAACTGCAAATAATAGCTGCCAATCTTGATTGTTTGGGCATTGTTGTGTCAGTTACAAATCCACCGCTTAAAACAGGCTTAATAGACAGATTTATTATAGCCGCTCAAATTGGACAAATGACACCGCTGATTGTTATCAATAAATCTGACCTCAACAGACCAAAGGATTTCGAACAAATATTTGATGACTATAAATCACTCGGGTATGAGTTGTTCTTTACATCAGCAGAAACAGATACAGATGAGGGAGTCGACGAGTTACAAAAATATTTGTCAGAACATCGCACTTTATTTGCGGGACACTCCGGGGTTGGGAAATCTACTCTCTTAAACAAACTAATCCCCGGACTGAATTTGAAAACAAAAAAAGTATCATCATATAATAAAAAAGGACAACATACGACAACTTCAATAGAGCTGTTCGAACTTCCATGCGGTGGATATATAGTTGATTCTCCCGGATTAAAAGTTATGGGCTTGTGGGAACTGAATAAAAAAGATTTGCCCTTTTATTATACTGAGTTTGAGCTGTTTCGAGATGGATGTAAATTTTCATCGTGTGCCCACAGACACGAACCTCATTGTGCGGTCAAAGAGGCTGTTAAAAATGGCGATATTTCTACGTATAGGTATGAAAACTATCTCTCTATATATGATTCCTTAGAAAATTAAGAATAAGACAACTCATTCCGATAGTAACTCTATGAAACTATAAACAAAAAAAACGACTTATAAGTAGAAATGTACAATGAGTAAATTCAAACTTGCCATAGGACTTCATAATCATCAACCGGTCGGAAATTTCGATTTTGTCTTTGATGAATCTCACCAAAAAGCATACAAACCATTTGCCGAATTACTTGCCAAATATCCCAACATCCGAATTTCACTGCATCAATCAGGAATTTTATGGGACTGGCAGGAAAAACATAAACCTGAATATATTAAGACTATCCAAAAATTAGTTAAGAAAAAACAGATAGAACTGATGACCGGCGGATACTATGAACCTATTTTAGTTTCTATTTTTGAAAATGATGCCTATGGACAATTTGAAAAACTTGATTCCTATATTCAAAAAAGATTTCAAATAAAGCCGCAGGGTGCCTGGCTCACCGAACGAATATGGGAGCCGCATCTTCCGAAAATACTCAACAATGCCGGAGTTAAATTTATTCCGGTTGATGATACCCATTTTATATATTCCGGCTTCGATGAAGAGCAATTAACCGGTTCGTTTGTGACAGAATTTGAGGGAAAAGAACTCAGACTACTGCCGATTTCAAAACGGATGCGGTATCTTATTCCATTTGGTACCGTCGATGAACTGATTGCAGAACTAAAGCAGATGGCTGCCAAAAATCCAAACGGTATGGTCATTTATGCTGATGATGGTGAGAAATTCGGTTCATGGCCTAAAACCTATGAACATTGCTACCGAGATAAATGGCTGCAAAACTTTTTCGATGCGGTCACTGATAATTCTGACTGGCTTGAGATTGTTCCACTGTCTGAAGCCGCTAATACAGAACCTGTCGGTCGGGCGTATCTGCCGTCGGCATCGTATGCCGAAATGCTTCAATGGTCGCTTCCTGCCAAACCATTTGTCACATACGAACAGTTTGAAAAGTTTTTAAAAGAGCAGGGGAAAGATAAAATATTCGGGCGTTTTGTGCGGGGCGGGCATTGGCGTGGTTTCTTGACTAAGTATGAAGAAGTAAACTTCATGCATAAAAAGATGCTCTATATTTCTGAAAAACTTCAAAAGTTACAAAGTAAACATAGCAAATCAAAAAAATTTATAAATGCACAGGATAATTTATATGCCGCTCAATGTAACTGCCCGTATTGGCATGGTGTTTTTGGAGGGCTGTATCTTCCGCATATTAGAGCTGCAATCTATTCGCATTTAATAGAGGCGGAGTCTCTGATTCGTCAATTAGAAAAGAAACAATTAGAAATAAAAATGGTAGATTTTGATTTTGACGGTCATGATGAAATTTTAGTAGAGACCAACAAACTGACTTCTATATTTAAACCAAACAATGGCGGTACAATGATAGAGCTGTCGTTTTTGGATAAAAAGTTTTCTTTAACCGACACTTTGACCCGCCGTAAAGAAGGCTATCACTTAAAACTTGAACAAGCGGTTACAGAAGATAAAGCGGACGGCTCAAAATCTATTCATGATTTAGTACTGACCAAAGAGGATGGATTGTCTGATTACCTGCTTGAAGATTGGTATCTCAAGCGATGTTTTATAGACCATGTCTTTACAGATGACGTAGATTTTGAAAAATTTAAATCGAATAAATTTGGCGAGTTTGGCGATTTTGTTTTAGAGAGATATGATTCGCATGTTGCAAATAATAAAATTACACTCACCCGTCATGGTAAAATAAGACAGTCAGATGGTGAAACCGGATTAACAATTGAAAAATCATTTCAATTTTCAGATGACTCTGAAACAATAGAAGTTGTCTACAAATTAACCGCAGATTGCCAAACTCCGATAGATATAAATTTTGCAGTTGAGAATAATTTTAATTTCCAAGCGGGACATGCTATTGATAGGTTTGTGTTAATTGATAATGAACAGCCCAAAGAAGCATATCTTGATTCTTATGGTAAGCATAAAGATGCCCATGCAGCTGCATTGATAGATCAGTATAGAAATATTGGTGTGGCTTTGTATTCACAACACAAGTCAAATATTTGGCATCTTCCGATATTTACTGTTTCACTTTCTGAAGGCGGTTTTGAAAAAGTCTATCAGGGAACAACTATTGTGAATCAGTTTAATTTAAAAGTCTCCAAAAAACCTATCGAACTACGTCTGACTCTTATGACAGGTGATGAATCGGCGGTGAAATCATTTTTAGAAAATGTGCAAATTACAGTTTCGTGAATAAAAATAAATCGGTTTTTATTTGTTCTATTGGTTCCTGATTTTCTGAAAGTAAATTGTGAACTGTCACCTGACATAACGTCTAATTTTTGTAGGGTTGAGGCATGCCTCAACCTTTTTTTAGTAGTAGTAGGGCAGAACCCTTTAGTGGTTTTGCTATTTATGCTTGTAGCGACAGGGCATTGTCCTGTCTTAAAGGCTTGTTGAAAAACCTCTTAATGCGTTGTTAGTTCGCCTGGGCGAATTTCCCGACGATTAAACAGTCAGGAAGGGGTTCCTGACTGCTCACGTTGAGACATTTTTGACTTTTACAACAAGCCCTTAAAGGTTCGCTGTCGAAAGAGGCTTGTAAACAACTCATGTCTGTATAAACTCTTGTCCTTTTTGTTCAAATCAATATATTGCTTTTATGATAGAAAAAATTGCCAAAATAGTTCAGAATTGTCAGCGAATAGTTGTTTTAACCGGTGCCGGAATTTCTGCAGAGTCGGGTGTGCCGACTTTCAGAGGGAAAGAGGGTCTTTGGGGGAAATTCAAACCGGAAGAACTTGCCACTATGGATGCCTTTATGGCAAACTCTGAAATTGTCTGGGAGTGGTATAACTGGCGACGGGAGTTAATGGGAAAGGTGCAGCCAAATGCTGGACACACCGCTTTAACAGATTTAGAAAATCTATCGGAGAAATTTACACTTATTACACAAAATGTCGATGGACTGCATGCTCTTGCCAAAACTCAGAATATTTTGGAGTTACACGGTAATATCTATCGAAATAAATGTGTTGTCTGCAATACTATTGTCAATAACTCAGTTGAAATTCAACCGGATGCGATACCTTTATGTGAAAAATGTGGAGGGAAAATACGTCCTGATGTTGTCTGGTTTGGCGAAATGCTCGATGAACATATTATTGAACAAGCATTTTCTGATAGTGAGAAAGCTGATATCTTCTTTTCTGTCGGAACATCAGCAGTAGTCCATCCGGCTGCCTCGCTTCCGGCAGCAGCAAAACAAAATGGGGCAATCTTAGTTGAAATCAATATGGAAAAGACACCACTCACATCAATAGCCGATTATTTTATCCCGGGAAAATCAGGTGAAATCTTACCTAAAATAGTTAAAATGATTTCAGAAAAGAAATCTATTTAAGTTGCATCTTCGGCTTATTTTCAGTAGTATAATACAATAGAATATTGTTAAATATGACCAAAAAAAGACTTACATATATTACACTGCTACTGTGTATAGCAGCATTTATCTGCCAATCCGGCTGTGTATATTACAATACGTTTTATAATGCAAAAAAAGCGTTCAATAAAGCAGAAAAAGCGAGAGAGAAGAATAAATACACATCCCGAACGGGTGGTGGGCAGCAGTATAAAATAGCTATTGAAAAAGCTCTCAAAGTAATAGAAAACAACCCCAATACAAAATATTATGATGATGCTTTATATGTCGTTGGAGTTTCATACTACTATACAAGACAATATGGTAAAGCCGACCGAAGGTTTAGAGAACTGCTGGCTAATTATACTGAATCTCCATATGTCAAAGAATCAGAACTCTATCTTGCAAAAACCAAGTTAAAACTTCGTGAGCAAACTCAGGCAATGGAATTATTTGAAAATATTTTTAATGCTGACTATGAAAAATCATTCAAAGCAGAAGCTGCTATGGGATTGGGTCGATATTATTATGAAAATCGTAATATTGCAGATGCTCAGCCGTATTTTTATGCAGTGCGTGACTCATTAGGTGATAAAATAGAAAAAAAAATAGCACAAAAATATATCGCCGATGGATATTATGCTCTTTTTAAATTTGATGATGCCCAAAGTGCTTATTTGCAGATAATAGGTATGGACCCGGATAAAAAAGAGAAATATCATGCTCTTTTTTCTGCATCGAAAGCTGCTTATAATATGTCAAGAATAGATGAGGGGATAGACTATCTCAACACCCTCTTAAAAGATGAACTCTACTTTGATTCTGTTGGTTCAATAAATTTGGCAATCGCTAAAGGATATGACTATAAAGGTGATTATGATGCAGCCGAAGAATTATATAGCAGTATTGCAAAGGATGAAGATTCTAAGCGTTCTGCTGCAACCGCATATTATCAGCTTGGACTTATAGCACAATTTGATAAAGATGATTTGGTGTTGGCAAAAGAATATTATGATAAATCTACAAAACTAAACAGAGCAACAGATTTTGGCAAGGACGCTTTAAAACGCTCTGCCGATATTGGCAAATTGGACACTTATGCAAGAACCTTACTTATTGACTCTACAACTACGCAAGAAAATATTGATGATGCCGCCTTTGCTCAAATACAATTAGCACAACTTTACTGGTTATCATTGGATAAACCTGATACGGCAATTATTGAAATGCAATATGTCATTGACTCTTTTCCAACTGCTTATGATGCTCCATCGGCTTTAATTGCGTTGTCGCAAATGTATAGAGAATATAAAGATGATTCAACAGCGGCAGATTCAATACTTTATTTAGTTTTAGAAAAATACCCAACATCAGATAGAGTTTCAGAAGTTCTCGGATTATTAGGTTTGCTGGGGACCGAGGCAGATACCGGATATGCTGAACTTTATTTACATAAAGCAGAGAACTTTCTTGTAGATGATAATAATAGAGATTCAGCAAAGTATTATTATCAATATATCGTAGATAATTTTCCGGAATCAGACCTTTATTTACATGCTCGTTTTGCTCTTTTATGGATAGAAGAAGAGTATGAGTCCCCAGGTGATTCATCGCTATTTTTTGCTTATAATGCTTTTATTGATTCATTTCCGTCAAGCCCATGGGCAAAAGAAGCGAACAAAATTGTAAGAGTTGCCAACAGAGAAAAACAAAAAGAAAAATTGTCCGACTCTTTGGGAACTGATTCACTCGGTGAAAACCTATTAGCAAATAAAGAAGGAGAGCCGTCGGATCTGGTAAATGAAGAGGGCGGATATATGGCTCCAATTGAAGCATTGTATGTAGCTCCGGATGGATCAAAGGCAATTAAGATGCCTAATCAGCCAATAGATATCAAAAAGAAATTTGTATACCCCCAAGAAGCATATAATTCAGAATGGGAGGGAGACTTATATTTTCAAATCTTACTTGATTTTTCCGGCGAGATTTCTGATTATGTTCTAAAAATTCGATCACCCAATGCAGCTATTGATAGAGAGGCAACGGAAACTGTTTCAACCATGGTGTTTGATATGCTCAAAATACCACCTGAATTTTCTGAGTATTGGTTTGTGTATAGATTTAGAGTTATAAAACCGGATAAATTGCGATGATAAAACCAACGTGTGAAGACACTTTTTTACTGAAAAAACGTAACTTACATAATAATTATTTTTCGTTTACCTTTCGACCTTATTCACAAATTAAGAAATGTAAACCGGGGCATTTCATACAACTACAACTACCGGAAACGGATATTTTTTTTAGAAGACCATTTTCTATCGCATCGGTTACATCTGATGGTGATATTGAAATAATTTTTAAAATTTTCGGCAAAGGAACGGCTCTGCTTGCCAATTTGAAAAAAGGTGACCGAGTTAATTTATTAGGACCTCTCGGTGTACCTTTTACATTCCCCAAAAAAAATGAGCAAACAATAATTATTGCCGGAGGTGTAGGATTTCCGCCGCTTATGTATCTTGCAGTTGAAATGATTGCCAAAGGATATGAGCCAAAATCTATTCAATTTTTTTATGGCGGTCGGAAAACCGATGATATTATTGAAAAAAAGAGACAGATCGGAAGAGCACACGTCTGAACTCCAG
>CALCCW010000164.1:0-7187 GCA_937900185.1 uncultured candidate division Zixibacteria bacterium
TTACTTGCTATTATGTTTTGTTTTTTTTTTTGTTTTGTTTTGTTTGTGTTTTTTCTCTGTTTTTTCTTTTTTTTTTAATGATACGGCGACCACCGAGATCTACACTCTTTCCCTACACGACGCTCTTCCGATCTGTCAGTATATTAGCCCGTGAAATAAAAGATTCTCCCACGCTCGTCTTTAACGAGAAAGCACGTATTTTAAAAGAACGTGGAGATCCGGTTATTCATCTTGGTTCCGGTGAACCTAAAAGTAAGACTCCTTTGGATGCAATACTCAGTTGTACGGCTACTTTGAGAACTGCCAATATACGATATACAGCAACCGAAGGAATCCCTCCTCTGTTAAAAGCAATTTGCAGATACACTGAGGAACATTACAATAAAGTTATCATGCCTGAAAATATTATTGTTTCGTCCGGTGGTGCTAAGCAGGCAATTTTTAACCTTTTGATGTCAATAATTAATCCACAGGATGAAGTTCTTATTTTAGCTCCTTACTGGGTCAGTTATACAGAAATTGTGAAAATGGTTTATGGTGTGCCTGTCATTGTTACTCCTGAAGATGGACGGTTTGAGCCTCGGATTGAAGATATAACACAATCTGTTAGTTCTTACACCAAAGCTATTATGGTCAATTCACCCAATAACCCTTCTGGGTGTATTTATTCAGAAAAACTGATTGGTGAACTTGTCGAGTTTTGCGAAAACAAAGGTATCTATCTCATAATGGATGATATTTATCATCAACTTTACTTTGGCAGAAAAAAACCTGTTTCTGTTTATAAATATTCCAAAAATGACATCGACAATTCAAAGATTGTTGTTATAAACGGAATTTCTAAAGCATACGCAATGACAGGTTTTAGAATAGGCTGGGCTGTTGGCAATCGAAAACTGATTCATGCGATGAGAAACATTTCCGCACAGAATACTTCCTGTCCGTCAATAGTATTACAAGCTGCCGCAGTTGGAGCATTAAATGGTATTCAAAGCGGTGTTGATACATTACGGCTCACACTTGAAAATAATAAAAACGTCATGATACGTGAGCTCAGAACATTTCGAGATGTAAAAATAATAGAACCTCAAGGGACATTTTATTGCTTCCCTGATTTTTCCGCATACAATAAATCATCAAATGAACTGGCAAAGTTTATTCTTGAGAAAGCCTTGGTTGTCACTATACCGGGGGTAGAATTTGGTTTTGAAGGACATCTCAGACTAAGTTACTGCGGTTCGGTAAGTGAAATGATTGAAGGAATTGCTCGTATTAAATGGGCACTTGACTTTGAATCACCAAATGAAATTTATATTGGTGAGCGTAAAATGAGAAGGGACTGGAAATGATTCACGATATCTTAAATATAAAAACTCCCGCACAAGAACATGCTGCTGCTCTCAAAAGTTCGTATGGTTTGAAGAATATGGGATTGAGAAATCTCAATAGAGTCTATTGGAATCTTACTCCCGAATCTTTATATGAAGAAGCAATTTTTCGAAAAGAAGGTAATATTTCTCATATGGGTGCTTTTGTTGTAAATACCGGTACCCATACCGCCCGTTCTGCCAAAGATAAATTTATTGTCAAAGCATCACCTTCAGAAGATAATATTGACTGGAACGACGGTAACCGTCCTATTTCTATTGAAAAGTTTAATGCAGTTTATCAACGTATGCTTGGTTTTTTACAAGGTCGCGACCTCTTTGTACAGGATTGCTACGCCGGTGCTGATCCTAATTTTCAATTACCGGTTCGTATCGTCACTGAATATGCATGGCACTCGCAGTTTGTCAGAAATATGCTTATTCAACCAAAAACAATCGATGAATTGTATAATTTCATACCTGAGTTTACTGTCATGTCAATACCGTCTTTTAAAGGAATGCCTGAAATTGACGGTATAAGCACTGAAACATTTATTTTACTAAATTTTGAAGATAAAATATGTATCATCGGTAATTCCGGTTATGGCGGGGAAATAAAAAAAGCTGTATTTACTGTGCTAAATTATCTTTTACCCCTGCAAAATATTTTAAGTATGCATTGCTCAGCAAACGTCGATGACAATGATAACTCGGCATTATTCTTTGGGCTATCCGGTACCGGCAAAACTACATTATCAGCCGACCCATCTCGTAGTTTGATAGGTGACGATGAACATGGCTGGTCTGATGACGGGGTTTTCAATTTTGAGGGAGGCTGTTATGCCAAAGTTATCAACCTCTCCCCCTCTGCTGAACCCGAAATTTATGCATGTACGAAAATGTTCGGTACTATTTTGGAAAATGTTGTATATGACCCGCAAACTCGCATAATAGATTTAGATGATGAATTTCTAACCGAAAATACTCGTGCGGCATATCCAATTGAGTATATTTCAAATTCGTTACCGGCAAAAATGGCAGGACATCCCAAAAATGTCATTATGCTGACATGCGATGCATCGGGCGTTATGCATCCAATTGCACGACTTACACCGGACCAAGCAATGTACCATTTTATTTCCGGTTACACATCCAAAGTCGGCGGTACCGAAGTAGGTTTAGGACAGGATCCGGAAATTACTTTTTCTGCATGTTTTGGAGCTCCGTTTATGGTGCATCATCCGTATAAATATGCACGTATGCTCAAAGAAAAAATCTTAAAAAACAATGCAACCTGCTGGATTGTAAATACCGGTTGGACAGGCGGTCCCTACGGGATTGGTAAACGTATGTCTATCAGATATACTAGAGCATTATTAAATGCCGCACTCGCCGGTAAACTTGCTGACATTGAATACTATAAAGACCCTGTCTTTGGATTTGAAGTACCTAAACATTGTGAGGGTGTTCCTGATGATGTCTTAAAACCTTCTGATACATGGGGTGATAAAAAAGCGTATGAGGAAAAATATCTTATGCTGGCAGCTTTATTTATTGAAAATTTTAAAAAATTTACCGATGGCTGTCCTATTGAAATTCTTGATGCCGGACCTAACAAAAAAGCAAAACTAAATCTATAAGTAAGATTAAAAGATTAAAAAAAAAGGGTTCAACAAATGTTGAACCCTATCAAATTTTTAATATTTTTGCTGTTACTTATTAATTTACTCGTTGCTCTTTTTCATCAATACCTCTAGTAAGTACAAGAGAGTAGTTACCTTTTAAGATTTCACCTACAACAATTGTAAATTTTGTAGTATTGAGCATTTGCAAACTATAGGCATGCCAATTTTCTTTTTTGCCTAATGGAGCAAATATTTCTTCTTCTTTGCGTTTTGGCATAATGTAATTCTCCCTATATAAAGTTCATCCCCCCAGCAATATATGCTGCTGCTTTACAAAATTATATATAACAGTGATGAAAATAGGGTTCGCATGTTGTTTCTTTTGAATATCACCTCCTAAAACGTTTTTTGCATAAAAAACATTCAAAGAAACCGTCGTTACTACATGCATGTTTTTTATACGAAATATACTGTTTAACAAGTTTTAGTTCGTTTATGCACTAATAAGTTTTTTGACATACACCTAATTAGCGATTATTTTGTGTAACTTTTTGATAGCCCGATGCTTATAGATGTTAACCACCTGCTGAGTAACTCCCAATATTTGGGCAATTTCCCTCTCTGTCTTCCCTATAAGATAGTATTCAATAACTTCTTTTTGACGTTTGGAAAGCGATCTTTTTATGTGCCATTTAAGCTTTGAACGAAACTTGTCAAGAGATGTTATCTTTTTGAGATACTCTGTAGAGCGATGATAGGCTGAATTATCATCAGAGAATGATTCTAAAAAAAGTTTATCAACTCTTACTTCGGCATATTGATATTCTTTTCTTTTTTCCATAGCTGTACGTCTTATCTTAGTAGTTTAAATTATACTCTTTACGTATTTTTGATAATTCTCTTTGCGAAATAGAAAATTTTGAAACTGTTTCATCTCTAATTTCACTTAGTGCTATTTTCCGTTCATATGTAGAAAGGTCACTCGGTAAATCTGTATATCTCTTTTTATAGTAACGATATATCTTCTCATGTTGAGAAAGTTGCTTAGACTTTTTCTTAGTTTTTGAGACAGTGTTCGTTTTTTTAGCAGTACGTTTAGCCAATTTGGTAATTTTCGCAGACTGTTTATCAATAATATTTTCCAATGAGTCAAGCTGTGATTCATAGCTGTTTTTTTGGGCTGTTATAGAATTTTTATACGATGTATCATTCATTACCAATAGATTCGATAATGAATCCATTGAATTATGATAGTTATCTACATCCGACTTTGTTTGAGCAGCAATTTCAGATTTAGCTTTTTCATACAAACCATCCTGTTTGGCATAGTCACGAGAGGTTTTCAGATAACTGAATCCGGCTAAAATAACTAATAATATAAATGCGATGAATATTTTACGAAACATTATTTATTCTCCAACTTTCAGAAAAAATGATATGACTCTTCAAGTAAAAGGTCAAGTTTTAACATTTCGCAATGTGAGATTATAAAACAGCAAAACATTATTCTGTTGTACCACAACAACATAACATTATAAGCATAAAGAGATACATATTAATCGGCACATAATAGCCCCTCAATTGACACAATTATTACATATTCTGTTCGGCTGTCTTCTCAAGTTCTTTTAATGAAAGATGTTCTTTTTTCAAAAAGTAGAATCCCATGAGTGTTATTACAATGTATTGAGTCGCATGCAAAACCAAGGCACAAGCACCTGCCTTCGCAGCAGGAATACCATAGAGTCCCAAAGAAACGACAACACCGTAATGATACACGCCGATAAACCCGGGAGTTGATGGTGCCATAATAAGAATAGAAACAACAACTAATAAAACAAAAGATGCTTCAAATGGAATATCAAACCCAAATGCCATAAAAACAAAATAATTAGAAGCACCCATAAAAATCCAAAGAAGTAAAGTTTGTCCACCGACAGCAAGAACTGCTTTTATGTCGGTAAGAAATTTCAGCCCATCGGCAAATTTTTCAACAATAGAAGTTATAAGATTCTTTATCTTTTGAGGGAGAAAAAACAGATACTTTGTCATAATTTGCCCGACTCTCTCAGGCTTATAGGCAATAACCAGCATACTGACAATACCGATTAAAGCAACGACAATAGCAAAACGGGCACCATAAATAATTTTTGTACCAAATTCCAAATCTGTTTCAAGCTGGGTGTGAAGGTTTTGTGAAAAAAGAAGTATTGAGCCAAATATCAACAAAAGAGCAACCAAATCAAAAATCATTCTTTCAACAAAAATAGTAGCAAGCGAGGCTGATTTGGATATTTCGTTATCTTGTGAAGACAGTGAATAAGCTCGTACAAATTCACCTAATCTGGCGGGGAGAACATTATTTGCCATAAATCCGACACATGTAGCAGCTAAGAGATTTTCAAATTTTACTTGCTTAATAGGTGCCAGCATAAATTTCCATCTATACGCTCTTTGATACATCGCAAAAATAATCAAAATAATATTTGGAATCAGCCAGTAATAATTTGCACTGCCCAAAGTAGAGACAAGTTTTTCAAAATCAATTTTGCCAAAAACCTCCCATACTAAATACCCGGAAATTAATAGCCCTACAAATAAATAGATAATTTTCTTTGTTTTTGAAGTCATTTATGTATTATCCACGATTTTTATAATCAGTTCCTCAAATTTTTTGGCAGCTGAATCCCAATTGAATTTTTCTGCCCACTTGAGCCCTTCTTTTTCAAGCTCTTTGCGTTTTGCCGAATCAGTCAAAATAATCATAAGCTTTTCCGCAAGTTCTTCGACATTACCATACTCATATAAAAAGCCGGTTTCGTTATCTTTCACTGAATCTCTTAACCCCGGTGAATTAGCGGCAACAACTGTAGTACCGACTGAATTTGCCTCAATATTTGTCAGCCCCCATCCTTCTTTCAAAGACGGCAGCACTGCCACATGAGACTTTCTGAGTCTTTCTACTTTTTCATCACTTGAGACATAACCGGTAAAAAGGATAGAATCCTGTAATTGTAAAGATGATGTCAGCTTTTTCAACTCATCGACATAATCACCATCACCGACGATTGTCAATTTGGCATCTGTTAATTTACTTTTCACTATCTTAAATGCTTCAATAAGATGCTGCACCGATTTATATTTTTTAATCCGTCCTAAGTAAAGCACAGATGGATATTCATATTTTTTTACTGACTCATCATGTGCATATAATTCTCTATTTATACCACAATGTATAATCGAGATATCTTCACGTGGAACACCACGCAGATGGATATCCTCAGCGGTTGATTCAGAAATAACGTTGTAATGTTTTCCTTTATACACCGAGACCAAAGGTTTTTCAGCTAAATAAATATAAGTACCTAAAATAAAATTGATTTCATGAAAAACTGTAGTCGCAAAAAGATGTGGGATTACAACCAAGGTTTTTATATCAAGATACCATGGAGTATAAAACGGTATTTTATTGATATCTTCAATTAAGATATCAAAATTTTCATTTTTAACTAACTTTTTCAAATGCGATGGAGCAATAAGGTTAAAATTATACCTATTCCCCCGTCTAATAATACGAACACCTTCGATAGTTTCATCAGGAAAACAATTTTCATACCCTGAACAAAACAGAGTTACATCATGTCCGTAATGAACCAACCTCCTAAGCAGTTCTTCCAAATGAACTTCAGCCCCTCCGCCATAAGGATTTTGTAAATCATTCCAATTCAGTGCTAATATTTTCATTTGTTATCTTGATTCTGTTTTTTATTTAATCTCTCGAACTCTTTATCAAGAGATTCTAAAATAGCATTCATTTGCGGATCATAAGGATTATTGTCAATCCATGCCTGCACGATAATTTTCATCTTTTCCGGATCACGTTTTTTATAATATAACCGCATTAAATCATCAAATGCTTTTCTAAAACTTGGGTCTTCTGTTAAGATTTTTTTATAGACCTGTTCTGCTTTATCCTGTTGATTTGTTCTCCTATACAATCTGCCAAGATATGTTTCAAGTTGATGACTATCACCATACTCTGTGTTCTAGATCGGAAGAGCACACGTCTGAACTCCAGTCACACTGATATATCTCGTATGCCGTCTTCTGCTTGAAAAAAAAAAAAAACACAACAACACAAAAAAAAAACAACAAAAAAATCAAAGAAAATACAATGATATGTTATTATTAACAA
>CALCCW010000165.1:0-4066 GCA_937900185.1 uncultured candidate division Zixibacteria bacterium
CCATGGCAGAGGGGGAAGTAAAGACGCTCACATCTCACGCTGGCATTTCGTGTTTAGATCTAAAGAAGCGTTCTGTTTCCACCGACAATATGGGACGTTCACGAACATTGGCAGGAGCGATACCTTGCATGACGGGCGACCTAATTTTGGTTTCGAGGCCGATCGCGGTCAACCGAAGATTAAACGTCCTGCTGCGCCGAATTCTCTACCCAGCATTTCCGTTATCATCCCAGCTCACAACGCGGCTGATACAATCGCTGCCTGCATAGTGTCTGTTGAAAAAGCTGTTGAGTTTGCCAAAGAAGCAAAAGCAAAACGTGCTATGCTTTTGGAGGTTGGCGGTGCGTTTCATTCTCCACTTATGGAATCTGCTAAAATCGGTATGGAAGAATATCTTAATTCTGTTACAATATCAGACCCCAAGAAACCGGTTATTGCAAATGTTACCGCAAAAGCTGTTGGAACCGGCGATGAAATAAAGAAGTTACTGATAGAACAAATAACAGCTCCGGTACGATGGGCTCAAACCATGGCTTTCTTAGTTGAAAATAATGTTACTACCGTATATGAAATCGGTCCGGGAAAAGTGTTAAGTGGACTTGCCAAAAGAGAATTACGACCTGAGAAAATGATAAATCTTGACACTCTTGATGATATCGAAACTTTAACCGTAAAAGAAAGTTTTAGATAAATGGATTTTACAAAAAAAACAGTAATTGTAACAGGCTCTGCCAGAGGAATTGGACGAGTTGTTGCTGAGCGGTTTGCATCGCTTGGGGCAAATTTGGTCATTTCGGATATTGACCAAGAACAAGCGGAAACTGTTGCCGGAGAAATAGGCGGTTCTGCTATTGGACTCAAAGCAAATGTTACCAGTTCAGAGGATGTCGAAAACCTTTTTGAGAAAACAAAAAAAGAATTCGGACAAATTGATATTGTTGTAAATAATGCCGGTATTACCCGTGACACTCTTTTGATTCGTATGCATGAAAAAGATTGGGATATGGTACTTGACATCAATCTCAAAGGTGCTTTTCTTGTCACAAAATCTGCTGCCAAGTTGATGATGAAACAAAGATATGGGCGGATTGTCAATATTAGTTCTGTGGTTGGGCTTACCGGAAATGTCGGACAGGCAAATTATGCCGCCTCTAAAGCAGGATTAATTGGTTTGACAAAATCAACCGCAAAAGAACTTGGTGCTAGAGGTATTACTGTAAATGCAGTTGCCCCGGGATTTATAGCAACTGATATGACTGAAAATTTACCTAAAGAGGCAAAAGAAGCATTTTTGTCAAAATTGTTAGTAAAACGAGCCGGAACCCCCGAGGATATAGCTGCTGCTGTTACTTTTTTAAGTTCAGATGAAGCATCATATATCACCGGACAGGTTCTGACTGTTGACGGCGGATTGACTATAAATTAAATAACTATACGTAAGTAAGGAGAAACAAAATGTCTGTTGAAGAAAGAGTAAAAAATATCATCGTTGAACAACTTGGTGTCGAAGTAGCTCAGGTTACCGAAGGTGCTAAATTTGTTGAAGATTTAGGTGCTGACTCTCTTGATACTGTTGAATTAGTAATGGCTTTAGAAGAAGAATTTTCTGTTGAAATCCCTGATGAAGATGCGGAAAAAATTGCTTCTGTTGGCGATGCTATCAACTATATCAATGGAAATGCTAAATCCGAATAAATAAGTACAGGAAGAACTTTTTTATGGATAAAAGAGTAGTTATAACAGGCTTAGGTGTCATATCACCGGTCGGCAATTCTGTTGATGAATATTGGAGTTCACTTACTTCCGGTAAATCAGGAATTGATCTCGTCACTCGTTTTGATGTGACCAATTTCTCTGCAAAAATTGCTGGGGAAGTGAAAAATTTTGATCCTACCGAGTATATTGAAAAAAAAGCTGCAAGACGAATGGATTTGTCTGAACAATATGCAATCGCAGCATCTGACCAAGCGGTTAAAGATTCTAATCTTGATTTGGAATCCTTAGACCTTGACAGATGCGGGGTTGTTATTGGTTCCGGCATTGGAGGTATCTCTACATTTGAAGATCAGCACAGCAAATTGCTCAAAGGCGGTCCTGGTAAGGTATCACCATTCTTTATTCCGATGATGATTATCGATATGTGTCCCGGGTTGGTATCAATCCGTTTTGGCTTTAGAGGTCCTAACTATGCCACTGTTTCAGCGTGTGCGTCATCATCGCACGCTATAACCGATGCATATTATATTATTCAGCGTGGTGAAGCGGATGTTATGATTTCTGGAGGTGCCGAAGCGACTTTGGTGCCGAGTTCTCTGGCAGGATTTTGTAGTGCAAGAGCTCTTTCTACCCGTAATGACAATCCGACCGCCGCCTCACGACCTTTTGACAAAGATCGTGACGGTTTTGTGATGGGTGAAGGTTCAGGTATGCTTATTATGGAATCACTTGAGCATGCTCAAGCTCGTGGTGCTAAAATTTATGCCGAGTTTACCGGAAGCGGTATGACCGGTGATGCGTACCACATGACTGCACCTCATCCTGAAGGACGGGGTGCCAAAAAAGCAATTGAACTTGCTTTAGAACATGCCAATCTTAAACCGGAACAGATTGATTATGTCAATACACATGGCACCGCAACAGGTCTTGGCGATATTGCCGAAACAAAAGCTCTCAAGGCGATGTTAGGCGAACATGCGTATAAGATTCCAATCAATTCGACAAAATCAATGATTGGACACCTTTTAGGTGCTGCCGGTGCTTTAGAATTTATTGCAAGTCTGAAATCTATTGAAACACAACAAGTACATCCTACGATAAATTTAGATAATCCTGATCCCGAATGTGACCTTGATTATGTCTCGGAAGGCGTCAGAAATGCAAAAGTTTCACATATCCTTTCAAACTCTTTTGGGTTTGGGGGACACAATGTTTCATTAATCGCAAGTAAGTTTGAAGGTTGATAGTTTATGGGGTTGTGGACAAAGCTGTTTAAAAAGCAAGGTTCTCAATACTCAGAAAATGATAGAGTTTCACTTAAAGCAGTTCAGAACATCACCGGATACCATTTCCGTAATCTTGATATTTTGCTCTTAGCTTTGACTCATCGGTCATTTTATAAACCAACAGACAAACTACATTATCGCGAATCAAATGAACGTCTCGAATATCTCGGCGATTCAGTCTTAGGACTGGTAATCGCCGATTTACTTTATAAGGACCACCCTGATTTACGTGAAGGGCAGCTTACCAAAATTAAAGCAATGTTGGTCAACGAAACTACTCTTGCAAATGTCGGGAAAAGTAGTGGACTTAATCAATATCTCAGAATTTCGCCTGAAGAAGATAAACTTGGAGGTAGAATGCGACCTTCAATTATTTCCGATGCGTTTGAATCTATTATTGGAGCTGTCTACTTAGATGGAGGACTGCCTGCATCTTTTGATGTTATAACCCGACTTATTTATGCCCACAAACAGGAGATACTATCCGATAAAGCTCAAAAAAACTTTAAAGGGGAGCTATTAGAACTTATGCAGTCTCGTGGAGAGGGGATGCCGTATTATGAAGTAGAATCTGAAACAGGTCCTGACCATGATAAACAATTTGCCATTATTGTCTCGGTAAACAGTACTAAAATCGGTTCCGGTATAGGTCATACCAAAAAAGAAGCCGAGCAAAAAGCAGCCGCAATGGCTCTTGATTTTGTGCAAAACAAACCTGATAACACAAAAAATTAAAAAATAAGTATTTATTTAATTTTTTTTCTAAAATGTTTTTATTTGACAAATGATTTAAAATTAGATATTTAATCCACGTTAAATTGTAAAATAGGTTCATGATGTAAATTAAATTAATAAAACCATAAACCATTTTAACGGAGTAACATCCAATGCGTAAAGCAACAAAAAAAACAACCAAGAAAAAAGCCGCTCCAAAACGGAAACCGGCTCGTAAAGCTGCCCCTAAAAAAGCAGCCAAAAGAACAACCCGTAAAGCTGCTCCTAAAAAAGCTGCAGTAAGAGCTGGAGCAAAAGCTTGGTCGGCTGCTGAGATTACACGTCTGAAA
>CALCCW010000166.1:0-3789 GCA_937900185.1 uncultured candidate division Zixibacteria bacterium
ATCAGTGTGACTGGAGTTCAGACGTGTGCTCTTCCGATCTTCCAGCGACCGATTTGTATCCGCTTGACTCTATGGAAATTAAAAGAAAAAAGTTACCTGAAATAATTGAAGACAATGTTATCATGGCATTTGACCATGATATGGAAATACCGTTTGCTCGTGTCAAAGCAGACGGAAAAAGATTGAAGATTGAAAATGTAAAGTAGGTCGAAACCCCTGTGGTTCCGACAAATTGAAAGTAGGTCGGTGTTCCGATTCAATAAAAACATAATTGAGAGAAACCCGACAAGAAATTAAATTGTAGCGACAGGGCATTGCTCTGTCTATATAAAATCTTTTTTAAAAAGAGATACCTTATGTCGCTTGAAGAAAAATTAAATAAACTAGAAGAAATGCGAACTAAAGCCAAACTTGGCGGTGGTGAAAAGCGAATTGAATCGCAGCATAAAAAAGGCAAACTGACCGCACGAGAACGTGTTGAACTTTTGGTTGATGCTAATTCGTTTGAAGAATTTGATATGTTCGTTACCCATCGCTCAACTCAGTTTGGGCTTGAAAAACAAAAGTTTTTGGGTGATGGCGTTGTAACAGGATGCGGTAAAATAAACGGACGGATTGTCTATATTTTCTCACAAGACTTTACTGTCTTTGGTGGTTCACTTTCAGAAGCTCACGCTGAAAAAATTTGTAAAATAATGGAAATGGCTATGAAAGTTGGAGCTCCTGTTATTGGTCTCAATGATTCAGGCGGTGCCAGAATTCAGGAAGGTGTTGTATCGCTTGGCGGATATGCTGATATTTTTCTTCTCAACACTTTAGCATCAGGTGTCATTCCACAAATCTCTCTAATCTTAGGTCCTTGTGCCGGTGGGGCTGTTTATTCACCTGCAATTACTGATTTTACTTTTATGACCAAAGGTACCTCGTATATGTTTGTCACCGGACCAAATGTTGTCAAGACTGTGACACATGAAGATGTCACCTCCGAGGAACTCGGCGGTGCCATGGTACACGCATCAAAATCAGGTGTAGCCCATTTTGCCTGTGAAAATGAAGCCGATACAATTACAAAACTTAAACAGATGATGCGTTATATTCCGCAAAATAATTTGGAAGACCCTCCCTTTGTTGAATGTACCGACCCGCTTACCCGTGAAGATGAGTCACTCAATAAAATTGTTCCTGAAAATCCAAACCAGCCGTACGACATGAAAGATGTAATTAACGCTATTGTCGATAAAGGATCGTTTTTTGAAGTACATGCTGAGTATGCTCAGAATATTCTTGTCGGGTTTGCTCATCTTGGCGGACGTTCAATTGGAATCATCAGCAACCAGCCTGCTGTTATGGCAGGTGTGCTTGATTCGGATTCCTCTAT
This sequence comes from uncultured candidate division Zixibacteria bacterium, assembly GCA_937900185.1. Lineage (GTDB taxonomy): Bacteria > Zixibacteria > MSB-5A5 > GN15 > FEB-12 > QQUK01. The sequence continues at coordinate 1,379 of CALCCW010000166.1, forward strand.
GAAAGGTGCCAGATTTATTCGGTTCTGTGATGCTTTTAATATTCCGCTTCTTACTTTTGAAGATGTCCCCGGATTTTTGCCCGGAGTTGATCAGGAACATGGCGGAATTATTAAAAATGGTGCCAAACTTTTGTATGCCTATTGCGAAGCGACTGTTCCGAAAATCACAGTCATTACCCGCAAAGCGTATGGTGGTGCTTACGATGTTATGAATTCAAAACATGTCCGTGGCGACATGAACTACGCCTGGCCGACTGCTGAGATTGCGGTGATGGGTTCCAAAGGTGCGGTTGAAATTATTTTCAGAAAAGATATAAATGATTCAGACAAACCTGAAGCAAAACTGCAAGAACTTACCGATGATTACCAAAAAGAATTTGCCAACCCGTTTAATGCTGCTTCGCGTGGATATGTCGATGATGTTATCGAGCCGAAAACAACTCGCCCTCGCCTGATACGTGCTTTTGAAATGCTTGAGACCAAGCAGGATTCCAACCCTCCTAAAAAACACGGCAACATCCCGTTATAGGGGGGAGGATATACAACATGCATAAAATAAAAAAAATACTCATAGCCAATCGTGGTGAAATCGCTGTACGGATAATCCGTGCATGTCGCGATATCGGAATTGTCTCGGTAGCGGTCTACTCCGATGCCGACGCATCCGCCTATCATGTCCGTATGGCAGATGAAGCATACCATATCGGAGCATCACCTTCATCGGAATCATATTTAGTACACGATAATATTATCAAGGCTGCCAAAGATTCAGGTGCCGATGCTATCCACCCCGGGTATGGTTTCTTAGCAGAAAATGCACTGTTTGCCCAAAGATGTATTGATGAAAAAATTATTTTCATCGGTCCCAAACCTGAAACAATTACTTTGCTTGGGGATAAACTGCAGGCTCGTCAGGCAGCGATAAAAGCAAATCTTCCGCTTGTACCCGGTTGTGAATTTGATAATAAAAATATGAAAGACGCATTAGTCAAAGCAGGTGAAATCGGCTATCCGATTTTAATCAAAGCTGCTGCAGGCGGTGGTGGTAAGGGTATGAGGGTAGTTGAAAAACCGGAAGATTTTGAAGAGTCTCTCAAAAGGGCATCTTCTGAAGCTGTTTCTGCTTTTGGTGATGGTCGGGTATACATAGAAAAATATCTTTTACGCCCTCGTCATATTGAGATACAGATTCTCACCGATCAACATGGAAACGGCATACATCTGAATGAACGTGAATGTTCTATCCAACGCCGTCACCAAAAACTTATAGAGGAATCCCCCTCACCTGTGATGACAGAAAAACTCCGTAAGACAATGGGCGATGCCGCGCTCAGTATCGCTAAACAGACAAACTACATAGGGGCAGGAACTGTTGAGTTTATGGTCGATGAAGATATGTCGTTTTACTTTTTAGAAGTCAACACTCGTCTACAGGTGGAGCATCCAGTGACCGAACTTGTTACCGGTGTTGATTTAGTAAAAGAGCAGATTGCTGTTGCCGAGGGTGCCAAGCTTACTCTTACTCAAGATGATATTTCTATAAATGGACATTCTATTGAGTGCCGAATTTCTGCTGAAGACCCTCAACAAAATTTTATGCCTTGTACAGGAACGCTCAAGAACTATCGCATTCCTGCAGGTCCGGGAGTACGGGTTGATTCGGGTGTAGTTATCTTTTCTGAAGTGCCTATCTATTATGACCCGATGATTGCCAAAATGATTGTCTGGGGTAAAGACAGAGCAGAAGCAATCGAACGGTGCAAACGGGCATTGGAAGAATACCGTGTGTCAGGTTTAAAAACTACTATCGGATTTTGTCGAGTGGTCATGGACAATGAAAAATTTGTGAGCGGTGATATTTCTACAGCATTTATCAAAGAGGAGTATCCCGAAAACAATTTTATTCTATTAAGTGATGAACTCAAAGAACAAGCAGCTCTTGCGGTGGCGGTTGATACTTTTATAAATGAGCGAAAAATACTTTTAGATGAAGATAAAAAACATAGTAAAGAGTCTGTATGGAAAGTTTTCCATCGAAAAGAATCTGTTAAACGATTAGGAGGGAACTCCTAATGCGTTATTTCGTAAAAATAGAAAATAAAGAATTTGATATTGATATTAAATATAAGTCTGAAAAATATTATGCCACAATAAACGGCAAAGAAGTGGTTATCGACTCTCATAAACTTGGTGAAAGCCGTTCAATTATGCTTATAAATAATTTGTCATTTGAAGTTGATGTTCGTTCTAACGGAGATCGGAAGAGCGTCGTGTAGGGAAAGAGTGTAGATCTCGGTGGTCGCCGTATCATTAAAAAAAAAAAAAACAAAAGAAATAAAAAAAAAAAAAAAAACAATAACAACAAAAAAAAAAAAAAAAGAACGATAGAGATGGCTACGACTGCTAGTTCG
>CALCCW010000167.1:0-6314 GCA_937900185.1 uncultured candidate division Zixibacteria bacterium
GTATGTGTGAGAGAGAGATACGTGAAGAGTTGTGGATGCAGGTAGTATCAGGTATATTTCTTTTCTTTTTTTTTTTGTATTTTTTGTGTGTTTTTTTTTTAATGATACGGCGACCACCGAGATCTACACTCTTTCCCTACACGACGCTCTTCCGATCTACTATTTTCCCTACAGTTGAAGGTGGACAAACTATCGTAATAGAAGCTTCTGATGGTAATGCTTCAACAACTTGTGATTTTGTCATTAATGCAATTGCCGGTTCATTGTTCCAGGTTGAAATCCCATGTGTTGGTGATCAATCAGGTAACTTTGTATTCCAGGGACTACATGTTTTAGTTCCTGTAAATCTTAATACCGGTAACAAAATCGGTGGTTATGATTTATTAATCGCTTATGATAACTCTGCTTTAAGCTTCCAGTCAGCTGCCCCAGGTGCTGATATTACAGCTGAAGGTTGGGAATATTTCACATACCGTTTTGGTGCTGATGGTAACTGCTCTAATGCATGTCCTTCAGGCTTATTACGTTTAGTTGCTATTGCTGAAACATCTAATGGTCCTAACCATCCTACTGATGGTGGTGTGACTGAATTAGCCGTTTTAGATTTCTTAGTAACAAACGACCGTACCTTTGAATGTCAGGAAATTCCTATTCGTTTCTTCTGGATGGATTGTGGTGACAACGCCCTTTCTAACTGGACTGGTGACGAATTACATATTTCTGAAGTTGTTTTTGATGGCGACGATGTATTGTTCCCACCAAACGGAAATGAAATCCAAGACCCAACTTATGGTTACCCTACCTATTTTGGTGCTCAAGATGTTGATTGTTTCACAGATACACTTAAATTCCCGATCCGTGACGTCTCTTTCAACAACGGTTGTGTCTTTATCGCTTGTGCCGATTCTATCGATGCTCGTGGTGATATCAACTTAAACTCCGTACCTAATGAAATTGCTGATGCTGTATTATACAGTAACTATTTCATCTATGGTATTGGCGTATTCACAGTAAATACAGAAGGTCAAATTGCCGCTTCTGACGTTAACGCTGACGGTCTATCTTTATCAGTTGCTGATTTAGTATACTTGATTCGTATCGTTGTCGGTGATGCTCTTCCTTATGCTAAATTAGCTCCTGTCACAGCAACTATCGTTGACAACAATGGTTCATTGAATGTTGACGCTGAAATGGGTGCCGCTTTAGTCGTTATCGAAGGTAACGTTTCTGCTGACTTATTAGCTGATAATATGGAAATCCAATCTAACTTTGACGGTGTTAACACTCGCGTGCTTGTATATTCACTCGAAGGTAACTCTTTCTCAGGTGATTTCTTAAATGCTAATGGTACTATCGTTTCTGTTGAACTTGGTTCAGCAGAAGGTGCACAAGTTAACGCTAAGTTAATTCCTGCAAACTTCGGTCTTGCTCAGAATTATCCTAACCCGTTCAACCCAAGCACAACAATCGAATTCTCAGTTCCGTTTAATTCAGATGTTACTTTGACTATTTACAACGTAACAGGTCAAAAAGTAGCTGAATTCTCCGGTGCTTATGAAGCCGGTATTCAAACAATTACTTATGATGCTTCTGCTATGGCATCAGGTGTTTACTTCTATAAATTAAACGCCGGTGACTTCTCACAAACCAAGAAAATGGTTCTGTTGAAGTAAGTATTTTTTGTTTGATGTTTTAATACATACCCCGGAAAAGTTAATACTTTTCCGGGGATTATTTACCTAAAGGGAAACAGGTTTACGGATTAAACCTGAAAAAAAAGAAATAAAAATGACACAAAATTTTTTTAGATTTAAAGACATAGAGATAAAATTTTTCTTAATAAGGAGATTAAGAGACTTAATAAGGATATTAGTTTTTACTGCCGGCTTTATGGATAAAATATACCGGCATGCATCAATTTGCATTGATTCGCAATTGATTTATCAGGGATCGAGGGGATTTTCATTTACTTCAGATTTATATCAAATTACCTGTCAGGAGACAAAATAATCGCCAAATAGCTAAATTGTTACAAGAATTTGTAAGTTGTTAAAACACAAACCCTCAGAAGGGATTACCAAAGCGGTAACGCAATAATAAAGCAATTTGTGGATTTAAAAGGCTGACAGCAAAATAGTCAGCATAAAAGTTAAAATTGGTCTCAAAATTGCTCAATTAGATAGTGATATGAAATATTTGGCTAATATGCAATACAAAGTAATGAGATATTCTGCCCTATTATTAGGGTTTTTGCTGTACTTTGGAGTACATACCTCTCTTTTTGCTCAAGTGGATTCCTTTGGCAGTTTAGACAGAATGTATATAGACAATATATCTGCTGTTGCCGGTAATGACGTAGCGGTTCACTTTTATATGCAAAACGATGAACCTATTTCGTCAGTCTCAATTCCAATAACGTATAATCCGGATTACTTGAGATTAGATTCAGTGGATTTTGGTAATTCTCGTATTGAATATATTGCCAATAAAATAATATCTCCAAGCCAGTCGTCAGATATAAACGGACATTTTATGATTTCATTTTTTGTACTGCTTGAAGATGCTGTTCCGGCGGGTGATGGTCTTTTGTGTACCGTCCATTTTACAGTTGCTGATTCGGCTGCTCTTGGAAACCAATTTATGATTGATACTCTGTTTTATCCTCCCGGAGGAGAATTTATTTTCGTGGAAGCAACCCAGTCGGCAATTATTGTACCTCAGTTTGAAGCAGGTTCTGTATTGGTAGAGCAGGAAAACTTTGCCCCTGCTATTTCAGCAGTTTCTACTGAATCAGTTTTTGAGGGCGACAGCCTTGCTTTTGTTGTTTCTGCATCAGATATTAATAATGATTCTTTGGTTTTTGTCTGTTCAAACAAACCAACCGGCTCAACATTTAAAATGATTGACAACAATTCGGCATTATTTAGCTGGACTCCCGGTTTTGTCGGACCATATTCTGCTGACGGTTCACCATTCAAATTGAATCTTTGGGTTTCAGACGGTAAAACATCTTCGGAAACAGAAGTACTTATTCATGTTGTAAATAAAAATAGAAAACCTGTTATTTCGACAGTTTCAAATCTATCCTATGAATCAGGTGATAATGTTGAAATTCTGTTTGATGCGTCCGATGCTGATTTTGATTCTCTCACATGGAATATTGTCTCAATGCCAAGCGGAGCAGTTTTTACCGAAGGAAGCCAGTCAACAGTTAGTTGGCAGACAACTCTTAATGATACCGGAAGTTATCCTCTTGAAATTATTGTGACCGACCCGTACGGCTTCAGCGATACATTGGCATCATCAATATATCTTGCTCCTACAGTGGCGTATGAATTATCTATGACAAACGATATTGGATATCCGGGAGATAAAGTTTCGATAGATATCAATTTGGATAATAAACTGCCGATAGGTTCGTTTAATCTGCTTATCAATTATGACCCATCTGCATTGTCGCTGTTGTCGATAACCAATGACAGCAGCCGCTCTTCGTCATTTGAATATTTTAGCTATACAAAAGATGTTGACAATATTATTGGGAATGTTCGGATTATCGGTGTTGCTGATTTATCAGGGAATAACAGTACATATTTAGCGAATGGTAATGGACCGATTGCTACTTTAGGACTAAGAATTTTTGGAAATATAAATTTGAGCGGAATAAATATTCCGATGAAGTTTATGTTTTTAGATGAATCTGTTTATAATGACAATACTTTTGAAGATACTCTTGGTGAAAAAATTGTACAGGAAGCAATTACTTATATTAATGGTTCGGTTCAAGTTGAATCATTAGGTGAAGTTTTGATAGGTGATATAAATATCAATGGTATCGCTTTTGATATTGGTGATGCTATTTATTTTACTAATTTTTTTATGAATCCATTTACATTTCCGTTTAACCCGCTTCAATATGCAAATTCTGATGTCAACCGTGATAATATAGTAGGTTCTATTGCTGACTTAGTTTCGTTGATAAATGTTATTTCTACCGGCGGCACTCAGGCTCCAAAGCGGACGACAGAAGAAAAGATTTTAACTGCAAACTTCATAACTGAAAAAAATGATAATGGTACAAGTATCAGCTATGATGCTGATTTTTCTATTGGCGGTATCTTAATTACTGTTACCGGCGGTTCTTTGTCTGCTGATGATATAGAAAATGTAACAGATAATATGACAATAGATTTTACAGAAGGTGCTGATTCAAGCCGTATTTTAGTGTATTCTCTTGATGGTAATTCTATGCCTTCAGGAAATTATTCTTTTGTACAGCTTCATTCAGATTCTGATGTAGAAATTTTGTCAATTGAAGCTGCCTCGTCAGATGGTGTTTTAGCTTTAGTTGAAAACAGAGCCAAAGAAGTAGTTATACCAACTTCTTTTGAGTTATCCCAAAACTATCCTAATCCGTTTAATCCTGAGACGAATATCAGTTTTTCTCTGCCGAACCAAACCGATCTGACTCTTGAGATATTTAATATTCTTGGTAAAAAAGTACGTGTTTTAATAGATGATACGTTTGCTGCCGGACACCATGTTGTTATGTGGGATGGTCGGAATGACACCGGAGTAGAAGTTGCTTCGGGTGTGTATTTCTACCGCATACAGACAGAGACGAATTTTCAAACTAAAAAAATGCTTTTCTTAAAATAGAGGTATTATTGATATGAAAAAAAAATATACTTTAGATATTCGGAGGAATAAATGAGATTTATGAAAATCCCTCTTTTATGTTTACTCATTTTATTGACGTTTTCAGGATATGCTCAATCGCAGTGTGGTCCGTCTCCGTCACCTTTTGATTTTGCCAGTGTTGGTAATAATGACCGAGCCAAACCGGGTGATACGGTTAATATTCCAATCGGTATGACCAATATAAAAGCATTATCTGCTTTAACATATTTAGTTGAATATGATAAAACAGTATTAACTCCATTAACTTTTGCATCTGATACACTTATTACAAATGGGGTGCAATATGATACTGTTCAAGCTGATCCACTTATAGTTGATACGATAGCAGTTTCTGACACATCGTTCACTAATTTTTTCGAAATTGATACAACCGGTGGACGTATGAATTTTGTCTACCAGCAAGGGAATTCCAGTGTTTTGGCTTATAGCTTATCTGCAACAGAAGAATTTGCGAATCCTTCTACTGATGTAAATATAGGAAGAATTCTTATTAATTTGCTTCCGACCGATTTTGCCGGGGGTATTGCCACAGCTATTGATTCAGGTGCGGGAGTTGCATTTCATATTCCTTTTGAAGTGAATACTTTAGCAGCTGATGGCACGGTAGCAAATTTTAATTTTTATGAAGTAGCGATTTATGATAACGCTTTCCCTCCGAATATTATTTCTTGCCAATATACAAGATATTCTGATATTACCGGGGCACTTGGTGGAGATGTTCGCTTTACCACTCAAACTTCTGCATTTACAGTTGATGTAAATGCTGTTGATCCACCTGTTATCAATTCCTATACTGCCAGCCCGACAAATATTACTTCAGGCGGTTCATCGACACTTTCATGGGACGTTACAAATGCAGATTCAGTAGTGATAAGTAACGGTGTAGGTACTTTTACTTCTTTAAACAGTTCAATTGTAGTTTCGCCGACATCAACAACCTCCTATACTTTAACTGCCTACAACGCAAGTACTACACAACCTTCTCAATCTGTAACTGTAACCGTTGGTACAGTGGCAGGAAATAATAATCCGACAATTGCTGCTGTTGTAGGGTCGCCATTTACGGTGAATCAGGGAGAGTCGGTATCATTTTCTGTAACTGCTTCCGATGTTGATGCTTCTGATATTATTACTCTTTCGGCAACTTCACTTCCTGCCAATGCTGTTTTTAATCAAGTTGTCGGCAGTGGCTCTGTTACCGGTAATTTTAGTTTTACTCCCGATTTTACCCAATCCGGTACGTTTTCGGCTGTTTTCAGTGCTGTTGATAATCAAGGAGGCTCATCTGCTTTAAGAACAGTTATTATAAATGTAATAGAAATACAAAACGACAGACTGTTTTCAACATCGGCAATCGGTCAACAGCCGGTTGGTGGTCTTAGCGGAAAACGAAATATCTATTTTCCTATAAACATGGTGACTGCTCAAACGGTTTATGGTATTCAGTTTGATTTCAAATATGACCCTGTCTTTTTTGAGGTTGATTCATTTATTGTAACCGGACAGATCGGAAGAGCACACGTCTGAACTCCAGTCACACTGATATATCTCGTATGCCGTCTTCTGCTTGAAAAAAAAAAAAAAAACTAACTCTATATTCCAATGAATATGTA
>CALCCW010000168.1:0-11581 GCA_937900185.1 uncultured candidate division Zixibacteria bacterium
ACCACCGAGATCTACACTCTTTCCCTACACGACGCTCTTCCGATCTAAGAAGTTACCTTTGGTATTCGCTATATCAATAATTCGGGTATGGATATAAGAAGTATATCTAACGGATTTAGAGTTTGGACGACAGGAGGAACGCCTTTTACACCGCTCAACGGAGAAATCGTTAACACAGAACTTTTTAGTTTATTTGACTTCACTTTTCAGGGTGATGTGTATAGTGCAGATGGTATCGGTGCTGATACTCTTGGAATTATTGGTGTTGCTTTAACAGGTACCGGATTATATGATGGTTTTAATGATATTGCTTTAAAGCTTATAACCGGAGGAGTAGTCGATGGAGAAACTCTTTGTATTGATTCTTCATTTTATGGTGTTACAGGTCAATGGATTTGGGCAACTGCAAGTGGAGATATCTTTCCTACTTGGTCAGGACAACAATGTTTTACTGCGATGTGTCCTGCATGTATCGGAGCAGTTTTTACTAACTGTGTAGATACTCTCAGAAGTACTGATTGTTCTACAATTTCATACCAATTTGAAGCTGACGATCCACTCAATATTCCTCCTGGCAATATTCTATTTTCAATAATTGATGGACCTGGTACAATCGACTCTGTGACAGGAGACTGGTCTTATAACATCCCCCCCAATAAATTAGGGACTTATGAGAATCTCAGGATAGAAACATATGGTAGTGGTTGTCCTTGTTGGACAAATGAATGCATGGTTATATTAGATTACACTTCCAATGTACCTGCTGATTTTAACAGTGACTGCTCTACCAACATTTCCGATTTAGTCTTTTTTATAGCGTATATGTTCTCAAGTGGTACTCCACCGACACCTCTGATGTCAGCCGATATGAACGGAGATTCTAAAATTAATGTTTCAGATTTAGTCTATCTTATAAGTTATATGTTCAACAGCGGTCCTCCACCTGTGGGATAACTAAACTTTGCTAAAAGCAGGCTTAATGCCTGCTTTTTTTATACTTTCTTTCAATTTTTTTCCCATACTTCACTGTTGACCATATATAGTTTCACCCCTATATTCATTTCTTATTGTAGTTTTGAAATATATATTTTAAAAAATATAGGAGAGACAATGTCTCAACAACACCCCCAACCCGAAGTCACCCCTGAACTGGTTAAATCGCATGGACTTAACACTGAAGAGCATGAAAAAATCAAAGAGATTTTAGGACGTGAACCTAATTACACCGAACTGGGAATTTTCTCAGTCATGTGGTCAGAACACTGTTCATACAAAAATTCTATCTCACTTATCAAAACTCTCCCTCGTGACGGTGATAATTTGCTCGCCAAGGCAGGTGAGGAAAATGCCGGAGCTGTTGATATCGGCGACGGTATGGCGATTGTTTTCAAAATTGAATCACACAACCATCCCTCGGCTGTTGAACCATACCAAGGTGCCGCAACCGGAGTCGGCGGAATTTTACGCGATATTTTTACTATGGGAGCAAGACCGATTGCCGCCCTTAATTCTCTCAGGTTCGGCTCGCCGGATAATCCAAGAGTGCGGTATTTAGTTGATGGTGTCGTGCGGGGTATCGGTGACTATGGCAATGCGTTTGGTGTGCCGACTGTTGGCGGTGAAGTTTATTTTGATGACTGCTATACCGGTAATCCGCTTATCAATGCTATGGCTGTCGGAATTATGGAAACTGAAAAAATAACCTCGGCAACTGCTGAAGGTACCGGCAACCCTATAATGATTGTCGGCTCAAAAACAGGACGCGACGGTATCCATGGTGCCACTTTTGCCTCTGAAGACTTATCAGAAGAATCTGAATCAAAACGTTCATCGGTACAAGTCGGTGACCCATTTACAGAAAAACTATTGGTTGAAGCAACTCTTGAAATTATCAAAAAAGATTTAATTATCGGTATCCAGGATATGGGTGCTGCCGGCATTACATGTTCATCTTCTGAGATGTCTGCCAAAGGTGAATCGGGGATTGAAATAAATATTGAAGATGTTCCTGTTCGAGAAGAAAAAATGACACCTTATGAAATCCTTCTTTCAGAATCGCAAGAACGGATGCTTGTCTGTGTTAAAAAAGGCATGACTGATGCTGTCACCGAAGTGTTCGATAAATGGGGTCTTGACTCCAAAGTTGTCGGCAAAGTAACTGAAGATAAATTATTTACCGTAAAGCTCAATGGTGAGATAGTTTCGCAGATTCCATCTGACTGTTTAGTCTTAGGCGGTGGAGCTCCTGTCTATACCAGAGAAACAAAACGCCCTGACTATATTGATAAAGTTAAAAAAATAAATTTAGATGATTACTCACTTGACCGCGACTGGAATGAAACTCTTCTGACAATGCTTGCCTCGCCGAATATCTGCCGCAAACAATGGGTCTATGACCAGTATGATTCAATGGTTCGCACCAACACTGCTGTTGGTCCTGGGTCTGATGCCGCTGTTCTGCGTCTCCGCAAAACGGATAAAGCATTAGCAATGACGACAGACTGCAATGCCCGTTTCTGCTATGTTAATCCTCGCCGCGGCGGACAAGCTGCTGTTACCGAGGCTGCTCGTAACATCGTTTGTTCAGGTGGTAAACCTTTGGCAATTACAAATTGTCTTAATTTTGGCAATCCATATAAACCTGAAATTTATTACGGCTTCAAAGAAGCTATCGGAGGCATGGGCGATGCCTGCCGTATTTTTAACACACCTGTCACCGGCGGTAATGTTTCATTTTATAATGAAGACCCTAATAGAGCTGTATTTCCTACTCCGACTATCGGTATGATTGGCTTAATAGAACATACTGACCATATCACTACCCAATGGTTTAAAGATGACGGCGATGCTGTCTTTTTGCTTGGTGAAAATAAAGAAGAGTTAGGAGCATCGGAATATCTGCATACTATCTACAATGTCACCAAAGGTGATGTTCCCGAACTTGATTTAGACAAAGAGAAAAAAATGCAGGATACGTTACTTAAAGCAATACAAAATGGTTATATAAAATCAGCACATGACTGCTCTGAAGGCGGACTTGCCACTACAATTGCCGAGTGTTGTGTTTCAGATTTAGATAATAAAATGGGTGCTGCTATAACTCTTGATGATACTATCCGCACCGATGCCATTTTATTTGGAGAGTCTCTTTCACGGGTAGTAATCAGTTGCTCTAAAGAAAATGCTGACAAACTATCTCATCATTTTAAAAACGCTCACGTTACCTGTAAACGTATTGGAACTGTCGGAGGAGATACATTAACTATCAACAACACAATTGATGTACCGATTGCACTGATGACAAAAGCATTTTACGATTCACTGACTGAAAAGATAGAAAAGGTATCTTAGCAGATACTTTTTTTATAAAAGGCATATATCTATGGCGTTGTATATTTTCTCAGATGCTCATCTCGGTTCGGGACCAAAGGAAAAAGAGCTGCTCAAACAAAAAAAAATCGCAGAGCTTTTTGAAATGGTAAAAAAAGACGGCGACCGATTGGTAATACTGGGTGACCTTTTTGATTTTTGGTTTGAGTATAAACAGGCTATGCCAAAAGACCAATTTAAAGTTTTATACATGCTCTATGATTTGATAGAACGTGGAATCAAGATTGACTATGTCAGCGGTAACCATGATTTTTGGATGCACGATTTCTTTGCAACTCAAATGCATATTAACATGCATAAGGACTGTTTAGATTTCACTTATGAAAACCTTACACTGCATCTTATTCACGGTGACGGACTTTCTCCTGCCGATAAAGGATACCATTTCTTAAAAAAGATTCTGCGTAACAGATTAAATATCTGGCTCTATCGGCAGCTTCCCCCCGACTTAGCAATCTCTTTGGCAAAATCGGTTTCAGGGTCTTCACGAGAATACACGGCAAGGCGAGACCATCATTTTAAATTAGACTATGAAAACTACGCCGAAAGAAAATTGCAAGAAGGATTTGATTTTGTCGCAATCGGACATCTGCATCTTCCAGTCTATAAAGAATTTGAAAGCGGTGTATATATTAACACCGGTGATTTTATAAATAATTTTTCGTATGTAAAAATTGATAACGACAATATTGAACTTAAATATCTTTCTGAGTAATAGATGAAAATATCATACAACGCCTCTATTCATGATATATCTGCATACGGTAAACTGGTTTATGAAAAATCACCGACAGTAAAAGCACATCTCAAAAAAACCTATTATTTTTCTGTTCCGATGTTAATTATTTTTGCAGCAATTATAAAATATTTTGGGACTACCGATGATTTGCTTATGGCGTGGGCAGCACTTGGAGTTGGCTGGCTTATTTATCTTCCGTCGTTTCATAAAAAAAAATATTTAAAAAAATTCATAGCCTCATTTGAAGATGAAAAATATCAAAATCTGTTCGGTGAGCATGAACTGACAATTGAAGAAAATATTTTAACCGATACAATTGAATCGGGGCAAAACGATACTGAGATTTCTAAAATTGAACATATAGAAATAACTGATGATTACGCTTTTGTTTTCATCGACTCTGCTATGGCATATTTGATACCTGAAAATGATATAATTTCAGGTGATCTAAACAATTTCATGAAAACATTAAAAGACAAAATAAACTCTCTAAAAAAGGATTAAACAATGAAAACAGGTGCTCGTAACAATTTGGTCGGTAAAATAACCAAAATCAAAAAAGGCGATATTATGTGTCAGGTCACACTTGAAATTCCCGCTGACTCTCTCATGTCATCAGTTATGACCGTAGATTCACTTGAGTCCCTTGGAATCAAAGAAGGTGACACAGTAAAGGTTGTTGCAAAAGCAGTTAATGTCCTGTTGGTCAAAGAATAACTATGATACTCAAAATAGCTGCATTTATTTTACTCACTCTTGCCATGACAACTCTTACAGGTATTGCTCATTTTTCGTATGTGCAACCTGCGGCGGAATCGCTTATGTCGTTTGTGTTTTTATCTGTCAAAACCGCCCTCAGCCACGGCATCACAGGTATTATAGCAGCTGCACTTATTTTCTTTATAATCAAAAAATCTATCCAAATGCTTCTTACAATAACTTTGATTCTCACAGCTTTGGCAGGTCTGCTTTACTATTTCTGGTAAAATGTGATATACATTCGCAACTAAATATAATTTATTAACGTATAAGAATCATATAAATAGACAATATAAATCTATTAAATCTTTAAGGAGCAAGCAATGGCAAACGAACGACCTAAAAACGGCACTTTTTGCTGGAATGAATTAGTTACAACTGACACCAACAAAGCAGGAGATTTTTATTCATCACTAATTGGGTGGGAAAAAGCAACAATGCCCGGTGATATGCCTTACACTTTGTTTAAAACTGACGGGAAAGATGCCGGCGGTATGATGGCTCGCATGCCAGAAATGGGCGATATTCCTCCTCATTGGATGTGTTATATTACTGTTGAAGATGTTGATGACTTAGCATCTAAAGTTGTAGGTCTCGGCGGTAAAGTCCTTTGTCCGCCAAAAGATATTCCAAATGTCGGCAGATTTACTATTATTGCCGACCCAACCGGTGCCGCTGTCGGTTTGATTACTTTTCCAAAAGAATAATACGTCTTTCCCAAAATACTAAATAATAATATGGCGGAATCATTAAAAGGTTCCGCCATTATTTATCTGCATGGTCGGAAACCCTTTCCTGACCAATATCTCGTAAATCAGTTTGATCATTACAGCATATCTTTTTTCAACTAATGAAATCGTGTTTCGATTATCCTTGACAGATTTTTTGATTCTGTTATTATATATGTAGACACATCATCGGTGACTGCCTTCTTATAAAAATATAATCTCATTTTGCAGCTCTTTTGAAAAACATTTTACTTTTGATGAGAAAAATGAACCTTCTATTCAAGGAGTTTGTTATGCCTACCAGAAAATTAGTTCAGTATTTGGATGAGAATCATATTCCATATCAGATTATTCATCATTCAAAAGCATACACCGCTCAACAGATAGCATCATCGGCACATATCCCCGGCAGAGAACTTGCAAAAACAGTGATAGTCAAAACAAATAGTAAGCTCTTGATGATAGTTCTCCCGGCATCTCATAAACTTGATTTTGATTTACTGGCATCATCCTTAGGAGTGAAAAAAGTATCACTGGCAGCAGAAAGAGAATTTAAGGATATTTTTGATGAATGTGAAACAGGTGCGATGCCTCCGTTTGGCAATTTGTACGGCATAGATGTCTATTTTGCTGAAAGTTTAATTGATGATGAGGAGATTGTATTTAATTCCGGTACACATACAGAACTTATTCGAGTCGGTATTGATGATTTTGATCGTCTTGTACATCCAAAAGTTTTGAATTGTTCATATAAGTTATAAAATAAATTTGCATGGACGCATATAAATGACAGTGACGTCATATAGTTTTCTTCTTCTGCAACGGTAATACCGTTGTTATGCCGAAGTACCTTTTGGCTGATTTACTAATATATTCTATTCTTGCGGTTGAGTTTTTATGTAAAGAAACTCAACCGTTTTATATGAGCTTGTTGAAAAATCTTTTATTTAGGAACATACTTCGACTCCGCTCAGTATGACAGATTATAAGTTGATGTGTCTCAAGTCACCCTTAGTCCGCCTAGGCGGAAAGAATCTTGAAACACATTTTGGACTTTATCAACAGTCCCTTATGTATAGAACATCTATAGTAGGGCGGAACCCTTTAATGGTTCCGCCATTGTCGGTGGAAATGCTAAAGATTGCTGCCTACGAAACTTATTATGTATTGTCTTTTGGTCATTCTTTAACACCCACATACAAATCAAACTCCTGTGTAATCCCATTTTTAATCCGAATTGCTTTTAGTCCGACACGTTTCATGTTTGTTAAAATCTGTTCAGTGCTAAATAGTGCGACATCTCTTTCATCTTCAAAAGAAAAAACACCTTTATCTTTTTCAACTATTGTCATTATCATTTTTCGAGAGGCAAGATTTCTTTTACGGCGTGATAAACTGAGACGTGCTATTTTTATGTTTTTATGCTCTATAGTTGATAATTTAGGACGATTGGGTTTGAATTGTGTATCTGTAAAATACGGTTCTATAATGATAACACCACCCGGTTTAAGATGATGCACAAAATTTATAAGTGTATCTTTTAAACTGCGGACAGACAGTGTATAAGATATTCCGCCATACAAACATGTGATAATATCAAATCGTTTTCGCATAGAAAACAGTTCCATTTCGGCTTGTTTGAAAGTAATATCTTTCATCTTTTTGCGGGCAACTTTCAACATACTTTCATGAAAATCTATTCCCATACAAGAAAAATAATTTTTAAAATAAAAGATATGCCGACCTGTTCCACAAGCAACATCAAGTAATTCACGACCGTCAGATTTTTTATAACGTTTGATTATTTTCTTAAGTTCTTTTACCTCACCTGCATAGTCTTTATTAACGTGAAGCAAATCATAATATTCAGCAAATTGATTATAAAGCGGTCTTATTTGTGTCATTACTCTGCAATACCAATTGCTTTTAATTCACTTTGATTTAATTTGGACAACTCTTGTGCAAACGGATTAGATGCCTGCCATCCTGCTTTGCCTGTTTCTCTTAAATGCTCCAGTCGTCTGATAGATATTTCAGCAAAAATCGGGTCAATCTCGATAGTTATACATCTGCGATTTGTTCTCTCTGATGCTACAAGTGTTGTTCCAGAATGCGAAAAAAAATCGGTTATAAGTTCATTCTCTTTAGATGATGCTTCAATAATTCGTTCAATAGCTTTGAGAGGTTTCTGTCCATAACAACCGTTGACATTTTCTTCCATCCGATAAAAAACTTGCTGAATATCAACCCACACATTGCCGGAACGAATAGTCGGTGATTTAGAGCGTGCGGTATTGTCAGTTATTTTGCCGTCTACTTCTTTATAGTACCCTTTGAGAATTTTAGGGATGTCGGTGTACTGCACTGTATAGTCGGGATTCCCTTTGGTGTAATACAATAGTTCCTGCCTGACAGCCATCCAGTTTTTTTGAGTTCCATATCCCCGCTGGTTCCGCATGGTGATAAATGATCTCGATTTAAAACCGGTCTGCCCCATCATAAGCATAAACTGCGGCAACGGCTGGAAATTATCATTTTGATCGGCACCCAGCCATATATATAGAGCCGAGTTCTCAGAAAGAATGTCGTAACTATTCTCAACCCATTTTTCACACCAGTAAATAAATTCATCTACTGTTTGCTTTTCAAACATGACCAAGTTATAGGGTGGATCATGCACCGCCAATACTGCCTGTGAATTATTAAATATCTGATTGATGAATTGTTTATCCGATGAATCACCGCAGGCGACAATATGTTTACTTAAAGGGTCATGCCATATTTCACCTGCAGACAATCGGCAAAACGGTAAAAGATGGGTCCGAAGATTTTCCACTTTGATATCAAGTCTGGGAAGCGGGTGTTTTTCCATACCTGTACATAACTTTTCAGACGATTTTATTCAACAAAAAATATTAATAGAGAATAAACGAAACAGTTATTATCAACTGTACATGATCCCAGTTAAAAGAGTCTTTTGTCTGACCATTTGAAAAAGTGGTACGTAATTGAAAGTTTTCAGTAAATTCATAGCCTCCTCCGATTAAAAATCCTAATCCGGCATCATGGAAAAACTCTGATTTATTGGAATTTATATAACGCTGAAGCCCTATACAGCTTGAAATAAAAAAACTCGAACCTATATCATCGAAATAAAAACGTACTCCAACACCTGAGAACCCCTGTATAATTGACTCTGATGGGGAAACTATTGTATGTGTGTTTGTTTGGAATCCTTCAAGCATGAGCAGAAAAAGAGTATTTTCATTGTATCCATACCCCGCAATCAAAGAACCTGCAATTCCCTCGGTTGTGACTCTCGAATTTTGGAAACCTGAAATTTCGGTATATGCCGTCGGTGCATAACCAATTCCGCCGCTTAAAACAAAACCTGCCCGTTCTGAATCAAATGCCAGTACTGTTTGTGAAAACAACAGAACCAACACAAAAAACCAATATGTAATCCGCATACATTCTCTTATGTCATTTGCTTTTTATACAGACGAGACCACTCATCGACTGTTGTATTGTTTTTCCCAAGAATCGTATCTGCTTCAGACAAATCAATATTTTCAACATTTGTCGAAAAATACTCAAAAAATGGAATTGCTAATTCAAGCGGTTTCATCCCGGGAAGTTTTGAAAACATCTTTGCCATACCAAACGACATTTTTTCAGGATTTAAATCAGGGTAACAAACCGTACAAAATTTTACCAATGCTTCTTTCATTGTCATTTTTTCAGGACCACCATTATAAAAACATTTGTCGGCTGCTTTTTCGTTTGAAAATGCTTCGACAACCTGAACGGCAAAATCCGATGCTGCCAGCCATCTGTATTGGTTAGGTTGATCACCTAAAATTATTGCTTTGCCCTGCTGGATAAATTTGGGAAGTGACTCATAAAACCATGAAGCCCGAAAAATTGTGTAAGGTACTCCTGATGTGATAATTCTGTTTTCAGCCTCTACCTTGGCATCTAAATATAGTATCCCTTTTTTTCCCCCTTGAGATGATGCCCCGCTGATATATCCGATTCTTTGAACACCCATCTCTTTTGAAATTTTTGCTACTGTATCACAGCCGCCTATTTCGATTGTTTCATACAACTCAGGAGTCAACTTTGCATTCAAATTTATATACACAAAATCTTTACCCTCAATCGGTTTTTTCAAAGATTCACTCTTGGTAACATCGCCGTACTCAACAGCAATAGAATCAGGAAGATTCTCTTTTGCTTTATCCACATTTGTGGAAAGCACTGTAACCTCAAAACCTGATGTGGATAACTTTTCTGCGACCGGTTTGCCGAGCATTCCAGTACCGCCTACAACTAATATTTTCTTACTCAAAGATATGACTCCTTAATCTGTTATTTTACGATTTAATATAACTAATCTGCTTTCGTATAGACAGTTAAAGATGTGGATAAGTATAGCTATACACGAGAAAAATCAAATATACAAACAAAATAGGCTATTCTTTGGTTCACAACGACTTACGACTGCTTGTAAAATATTGTCATATATGCAGTTGATAAATTTTATTTTTTTTATTATGTTATCCACATGACAGAAAAAATGATATGGGCACCGTGGAGAGCAAAATTTGTCCTTGGGAAAAAAGAAAAAGGATGTGTTTTTTGTAATAGAATCAAAGCAAAAGATTCTATAAAAAACCTCATTGTATATCGAGGTGAAAAATGCATCGTTATCTTAAATAAGTTTCCTTACAACTCGGGACATACTTTGATAGTTCCAAACCGTCATGTCGGTCAGATTGAAAAACTTACTGAGACGGAATCGATAGAATTCATCAAATTAACTCAGCAAACTGTTAGAATTATAAAAAAAACTTTAAAGCCAAGTTCTCTTAATTTGGGGATGAATCTTGGTCGGTCATCAGGTGCCGGTGTACCGGGGCATTTACATATGCATGTTGTACCCAGGTGGATTGGTGATACAAATTTTATGCCGGTCATTGGAAAGACAGATGTAATTTCGGTTCCGCTTGAGCCGATTTATAAAGCAATAAAAAAAGAGTTTGATTTATATAATGGCTAAAAGAAAAAAGATTCCAACAAAAGCAGAGTTAATTCAGCTGCAGCGTTTATATAAAACCGATGAAAAAATTGGTGAACGTTTGGGCGGTGTTCCTGCATATTTAGTTGCTTATTGGCGTCGAAAAAAAAATGTTGCAAAACATTCTCAGCCAAAATTTTCTGAAAAAGAGATATTAAATCTATGGGAACGGTTTGGCGATGACGACAAATGCGGATTGGAATTAGGTATTTCAAAAGCTGCTTTTTATAATTGGCGTCGGAAATATCATATCAAAGAAAAACCTGCATTTTTAAAGTTAGAACAGTTGGAGTTCAATTTCCCCGGATTAAAACCCAATTCCGGTACAATTTCACTTTACAATAAACAGACAATAGTTCAAAAAGCAATTGCTGTACAACTTGATACAGAAACAATCGAAATCGGACAACAGTATGAAATTGAACCTGATATTGTTCTTTCAAATGGAAACAGTAATAACATTCTCAATTCTTTTTTGGCATCAAAAACTGATTTAGTATGGAACCCGAATAAAATATCTATTTCACTCATGCAGTCTAATCATAAAAAAAACAGTTCCAACCCCGACACAAACAAACTTATTCGTGAGTTTGTAAAACGGCAGGGGATTAAAGGATTTTTTGAATCCTCAGACGGATGTTCTCATCAGGTCGTTTTAGAAAAAGGCAAAATTCTTCCGGGGCAATTTGTTGTTGGCTCTGACTCATTTAAGATCGGAAGAGCACACGTCTGAACTCCAGTCACACTGATATAGCTCGTATGCCGTCTTCTGCTTGAAAAAAAAAAAAAAAGAGAAAAAAAAAAATAAAAAACGAAAAGAAAAAAAAAGAAATAACAATCAAAAAAGAAAGATGAACCAGCTGGTAGTCTGCAACATCTACAATG
>CALCCW010000169.1:0-14804 GCA_937900185.1 uncultured candidate division Zixibacteria bacterium
GAGAGAGAGATGTGATATCTGAGAGGATCTAAGTGGAAGTTATAGAAGAAGAAAAAAAGAAAAAAATAAAGAGAGTGTTATTTTTTTTTTTTTCAAGCAGAAGACGGCATACGAGATATATCAGTGTGACTGGAGTTCAGACGTGTGCTCTTCCGATCTGTCATATTGTTTAGGGGAATAAATAGATAATACGGCAAATAACAGGCTTCCAAATAATGACTTGTCAAAAATACTTTATGAGAAGTCTCAACACTCTCAAAAACTTTGAGATCATTAATTGGAACTCTTTGTTTTAACCCATTCTGAAATTTAACCGTGCTATAATTATTGGTCTGTGCATTAGATACAATAATCGCTAAAATAAAAACTACACCAAACAACCCACTCACCAATGATTTATTGCTGTTATATTTTTTATATAAAAACATAACACCGATTGATGCAGGTGCTAAAGCAAACACATGCACAAACTCTAATATCTTTCTTGATTGAAACGAAGAACCATCTAAATTCATATACCTATCTATTAAAATAAGTAAAGCAGTTTCCCTGTTTTGGGGTTATTGTATAGATAAAAAACGAAAAACAGACCTAATACTATCAATAAACTTTCAATAGAAATTTCATTCCAATGACTCGTGAGATTTGTATGCCTGAGACCAAACCATACATTTTGAGAAGATGACATACCATTCCAATAAATAACTCGAAGTAAAGGCACCCAATACACAACACTAACAAGTGCAACACCGACCATAAGTATCACTTTATGGCGAATTTCAGAAATTACCAAAGAGATATTTTTCGATTTAGAATATTGATTTATTAATGTAAACGGCACTGCCGCTGCCGCCATAAAAAACCAATAGTAATAGGTCATAAAAAGTAAACCACCAAAAACCGCTCCGGAAAAATAAAATTTCCAGTCAATTCCTTTTTGATTTTCCTTTTGTTTTACTCTTTCAAAATAGTATAACCACCACGGTATAAATAGTGCCGCTGTTATATGTTCATAGTAAATCCAGTCCAAATATCGAAAAGCAAAGAAAATTGTTCCCACGACGATCGCCGCAGCAACTGACGGTTTCACAACTTTTTTCCACGCCCAAAACAATATCCATGGGTAGAGCATAAATATAAAAAGATATCCAAATTTAATAGTTTGATATGCTTCAATGTGTAACAGTTTTCCATAAAGAGACATTGTATAAAACCATAAAGGCGGATAAAAACTTGGTAAATCTTTCAGATACCAATCTTGGAAAAAACTATTATATGCCATCATCTTACAAATTTCAGCCAAACGATTTCCATTATCTCCCCAATGTCCATGCATCCCGAATTCAGTACCTGAAAATATAATACCATACAAGACAACAAAATAAGCCGAGACAGCAAAAACAGTCAATGCCGGAGCATAAGATTTCTCGCGTTTCCAATAGATAACAAATGCTGCGATAAGAATCCATGACAATGCCCAAAATTTCGATTTTACGATTTCAAGGGTGTGTTCATCAGAAAGATAGCTATAACCGTCTGCTTGAGAATATATTTGGTAACCTACAACAGCCAGCATTACAACTGCCAAAGATAAAGCAATATTTTCTTTTTTGATGTTTTTTAATACTCCCATAAAATGTAATCTACAGGATTAGAAACTCATTGTAAAGAAGATAAACCTATCGCTTACAATAAAAAAAAGCCCGCATAAACGGGCTTTTTTTATTGTAAATCTATTATCAATCATTAATTCAAATAAGCACGTAAAGAACGGCTTCTTGAGGCATGACGGAGTCTGCGAATCGCTTTTTCTTTAATCTGGCGTACCCGTTCGCGGGTCAGTGAGAATCGAGCTCCTATCTCTTCAAGCGTCAATGCTTTTTCATGGTGTAAACCAAAATAAAGATTGATTACTTCCGCCTCTCGTGGTGTCAGAGAATCCAACGCTTTTTCAATTTCAACCTTTAAAGACCCGTCTAAAAGGGCTTCATCAGGCGACGGCTGGAATTCATCTTCTAACACATCAATAAGAGAATTATCTTCCGATGCGGAAAATGGGGCATCTAACGAAAGATGCGAGTTTGAGATTTTCAAAGTATCAGAAACTTCGCCCTCAGAAAGTTCAAGAACTTTTGAGATTTCCTCAGGAGACGGCAGCCGTCCAAGCGACTGTTCTAACCGTGAGGATACCTTTCCGATTTTATGCAGGGTTCCGACTCTATTTAATGGCAAGCGCACAATTCGGCTCTGCTCCGCAAGAGATTGCAAAATAGCCTGTCGAATCCACCACACGGCGTAACTGATAAATTTGAATCCACGGGTTTCATCAAACCGTTTGGCAGCTTTAATCAATCCGATATTTCCCTCGTTGATTAAATCAGCCAGTGATAAACCCTGATTTTGGTACTGCTTTGCTACCGAAACAACAAACCGCAAATTAGCCTTTGTTAATTTCTCCAGAGCTCTTTTGTCGCCCTGCTTAATTTTTCTCGCTAACCGGACTTCTTCTTCGGCATTAATGAGAGGGGTTTCCCCGATTTCGCGCAAGTACAAATCCAAAGACCTGTCTTCATCACGATATTTTAGGGATTGCTTAGCCAATTTCCTGACTAACTCCTTCCAACTTAAATTGTTTCTTCATCCCAGAAAATTCCTGAGATACTGCTATATATTCCATACTACTATCATTATGGTCTAATTACTTTTCTCGCTACTGAACCATCAGGCTCAACTACAATCATAGGAATACGAGTTGCCGAAGATGGAATCTCTTTTGAAATCCGAAGTATATCATCAACTGACGAAACAGATTGATTATTTACCTGCAATATTACTGTTCCTCTTCTTACTGAAGAATTATCAGCCGGAGTTCCTATAACTACTCTTTGTACAAATACTCCATCTACCGGCTCAATATGTATTAAAGCAGCCAACTCATCGGTAAATGTTACTAACTCCATGCCGAGCCACTGAACAGACCGAGTATCTGATGGTATCATGGTACTATTACGTTCCTGTTCCAAAGAAGCCATAAAAGTAGCTCTATCGGCAGCAACTACTTTTACTTCATGCAATTTACCATCTCGTATAAATTCAATAGGAACAGGTTGACCGCCTTTTGCCTGTGAAATTAATACAGAAAGATGCCTATTATTTTCAACTTCCTGACCATTTACCTTCAATATAATATCACCGGATTTTATCCCTGCAATATCAGCAGGTGATTCTCCGAAAACAGAATCTATCATTACCCCATGTAAACCGTCAATTCCTTGAGCTCGTGTTTCTTTTTCAGTCAATTGACCAAGCCACACACCTAACCATCCTCGATTAACTTTACCTAAAGCGATTAAATCAGGTACTACCGAGCGAGCCAAACTAATAGGTATGGCAAATCCGATACCGACAGATGCACCCGTCGGAGATAAAATAGCCGAATTGACTCCTATACATTCACCCTGAAGATTTAACAATGGTCCTCCGGAATTACCAGGATTTATCGATGCATCGGTTTGAATATAATCTTGATAGGTTGGAGTTTCGTTACCAAAATTCAAATTTCGACGACCTTTTGCTGATATAACTCCAACAGTTACCGTGCGGTTAAGTCCTTGCTGTGGAAAGGGGTTCCCGATAGCAATCGCCCAATCGCCTACTTTGAGATTTTCAGAATCGCCAAACGGAATTACTGTAATTTTTTCATCTTTTGGTTCTATTTTTACAACTGCTAAATCAGTCTGAGGATCTGCTCCAACTAATTTAGCATCATAACGATACCCCGATGCCGTCGTGACATATAATTCTGTTGCATTTTCGATAACATGATTATTAGTCAGGATATATCCTTCTTTTCTAAAAAAGAACCCTGAACCTGACGATGTTGAACTTTGACTTTGATGCCACCATGGAGTATTTGTCTGTACTGATTTTGCAGAAATATTAACAACAGCATCAGACGAATTCTCAACAACCTGTACAAATGGAGATTCAGTCTCATCTCCACGATACACTACCGGACGTAACCCTGTTTGGGCTATATTCAGAGGGGTTTGTGCGATAGTTTTTGGAGTGAGGTCAAAATTAGATGTGACCAGCATTCCAAAAAATGTAAAAAATAAAGCCGTCAAAACAAAAAGTGATACTGCCCGAAACGACTTTTTCGTATCTTGTTTTTTATCTTGCGGAGAGTTACTACCCAAATTCACTTATCTTAGTCCTCCGACTATTTAGCCAAGTAAGATAGTTAAAGGTTTCTATTTGGTCAAGCTATTTTTGATCAAACTCTTATTATTATATTTAACGTATCAAACCACAAAATGATGCATTTTATTTCAAAATTTATCTATTTTCTCACCTCTTTAAGACACTCGAGCAGTAAAAACGATTCATATTATTTTGGGGTTTCTTTCAAAAAGTGATTGTTTAATTATCCTATATTCGTAATATTATAGATGTACTGTATAAAGGTACAGAAAGGAGTCCAATGATAGTCAAACACATAGTAGACTTTATGTGGCTCCTAAAAGATAGCGAGTACCAAGCGAATTTGGTGTAAATATACAGATAATGAACGACCAATTTGGAATATTGATGCCTTCTTTGGACAACCCAAAGGATAACCTGATATAGCCATTTGGAATTCGCTCCATAGGTTCAACCATTGGAGTAGCTCTGTCATTCGAGTTGATTTGAGTTAAACTAATTTTAAGATTTGAAATCGAAAAATTAGGATAGGAATCTAGAACGATTCTGAGATACTTGAAGATTCTCGCTCTATCGGCTACTTCCGTAAGCCAAATATAAAATCCCCGCACTCCGGGGATTTTGGTATATTAATTACAATCTTTTAATAACATCATTTCCCAAATACTTTAAAAGTCACCCTGAGCGGAGTCGAAGGGACTTTTAAAGAATTAACTACCTCTTGTCAGATTTAGACTCATTCTTACATCTTGATAATGCATGTAATAATTCAAAATCACCTTTAATAAGTGACATTTTCTTCTTTCTTGTCCACCCTTTTATTTGCCTTTCAGCTTTTATCGCATCTTCTATACTTTCGAACTCTTGCTGAAAAACTAATGTTAACGGATGTTTTCTGTTTGTATAACAAGGTAAAAGATTATTTTCATGTTGATAAATTCTGATTTGTAAATTAGATGTACTGCCTGTATAGAAGCTATCGTCGCTACATAGAAAGATATAAACCCATCCTGTTTTCATGGTTTTATAATACAAATTTATTTGAATTAATCAAATAAATCTTGTAGGTTCGTCCCCTTCGACTCCGCTCAGGGTGACTCAAGATATTACTCTACTCTAAAAATCTAACGATTTCAAACCAACGGAACAGCCTACAGGCTGCGGAACCCGACTACTTGAGGTTGAGACATCCTCAACCCTACAAAAGCATATCGGAACCGGCAAGCCTGCTCCCTACAATCAACACCTCACTTTCCTATTCTCTCTTGTTGACTTTCTTCCAAAAACCGTCTACTTTGAAGAAACTATGAGTACACCATTTACGATGAAAAAAGAAATCTGCGATATAGGAAAACTGCTCTATGAGCGGGGCATGCTTGCCGGTACTGACGGCAATATTTCGGTTAAACTTGATGACGACCGTATCATGATAACCCCCTCCGGCATTGCCAAGGGACGAATGTCACCTGACGAAATGGTTATAGTCGATATCAACGGCAAACATCTGCAAGGCAGTAATAAAGCATCATCTGAAATGCTGATGCATTTAGCGGTCTATAAAGCAAGACCCGAAATAAAGTCTTGCGTACATTCCCATGCTCCCTACTCGACTGCATTTGCAGCAGCCGGAATTGAGCTCAAAGAAGATATTTTGCCCGAAATTGTGCTGTTTATCGGCGGGATTCCACTCACCGACTATGCTCCTCCCGGCACCGATGCTCTTCCAAAATCGTTAGAACCACATTTAGAAACCAATAATGCCTTTTTGCTCAGAAATCACGGCTTATTAACTATTGGGCATGATTTATCGGAAGCGTTTAACCGTCATGAAACAGTTGAACATTTTGCCCGAATAGTACATCTTGCCCGTCAGTTAGGCAATATCAACTCGATTCCATCAGATGATTTCAAACGACTTGAAAAAATGCGAGCCAAGCTCGATGAGGCGTGGAATTCTTAATCCTAACAGGCTGTTATGATAAAAAAAGTTCTTATTGATAAAGCGAACCGCACCTATCAATTTCCTCCTGATTTGTTTTCTTTTCTTCCTGATAATGATAAACCCTCGCTTATAAAAAAAACTGAATTGATTGACTTGGGCAAATTTAACTGGAATATACCTTTTGATAAAGATTTGCATATCTCCTCTGATTCTTTACAAAAAGCATCTTCTGGTAAAATTCAACTGCTTAAAGAGGCAATATCAGACTGGATATATGAACAGCACAAAATTAAAATTAATCCCAAAAAAGAAGTTTATATCGGCGGTGGAATTTCACAAATACTTTTTTCCACAGCCCTTGCCTATATTGACCCGGGAGATTTAATTTTTGTGCCTGAATTGGGACTTCCTCTATATCGAAAAGTAACAACCGCAGCAGGAGGTGAACCTGTCAGTTATGCTCTGTCCTCAAAAACTGACTGGAAACCTGATTTTAAAAAACTCTTTACCCGTGTCGGACATGTCAGCCGATTACTGTTTTTAAACTCACCACACAATCCAACAGGATACACTCTCAATCAATCTGAGTTAGAACATTTAGTTGCAACAGCTTCAAAAGAAAATATCGCCGTTATCAATGACGCCGCCTATCAATCAGTCACTGGACAGCAGAACATATCATTAGTAGGAACCAAAAACGGTAAAAGAATCGGAATAGAAGTGTATTCATTTTCCTATCAATTTGGACTGCCTCAGCTTCCCTTTGGGTTTGCTGTCGGCAGTAAAGAACTTATTGAAGGACTCGCACAATCAGCAACCCTGTTTTCAAACCATATTCCAAAATATTATATAGATTTGGCACTTGAAGGAATCAGAAAATTCCCATCTGACAATATTTCATCAGTTAAAAAAGAAATTTTGAAATCAAAAAATGAAGCTGAAAAATTATTTGAATTACTAAACATTGAAAATATAGGTTCTAATATACTTCCATTTATGTGGGGAAAATTATCAAAACGGAAATCTGCCAATAAATTTGCAACACAGCTTTTCAGAAAATATCGGGTATTATCAGTCCCCGGAACAGTTTTTGGAAATAATGGTGAAGGATTTTTGAGACTCTCACTCACCGCACCTCCCACAGAATATCAACAGGCATACAGCCGAATACAGAAAAAACTTTCTCTTTTAACAAAAAGTGACGAATCTGATGAATGACAAAATACGGCTTTTAGGTTTGTCTTTTTACGGCTATCACGGGGTCTCGGCATCTGAGCAGGAAACAGGGCGAATGTATGAAGTTGACTGTGAAATTGAAGTCGATTTAGCCAAAGCGGGACAGTCTGATAATTTGAAAGATACTATAAATTACGAAGCTGTCTATAACTGTATTCGTGAGTCTGTTGAAGAAAAAAAATATTACCTTTTAGAAAAATTAGCAGAAGAAATTTCTCAAAAGATTCTTGACAAGTTTACGATTAATCAAGTAACATTACGTATACGGAAAATGAATCCGCCAATAGCGGGTCATATTCAGGCTGTAGAAGTAGAAATATGCAGACAACAACATTAACCGGTATATTTTAACAACGAGGTACAAATGGCTGAAATAGTTTATATTCTCTCAGGTTCTAATTTAGGTGACCGCGAAAAAAATCTTGAAACCGCTCTTGAAAAAATTGATGCACTCCCCGGTTTGGAAGTCATAGCAACATCGGCTCTATATCTTTCAGAAGCTCAGGGGATGAAAGGTGAAAATCCTGAATTTATGAACCAAGTCATTATGATTGAATTTCTCTATCTGCCGAATGAACTTTTATGTGGACTCGAAAAAATTGAAACCGAAATGGGTCGCACAGAAAAAGGTAAATTAAAACCGCGGATAATCGACTTAGATATCTTATTATTCGGGCAGAAAATTATAAATACAGATGAACTTACAATACCACATAAAAAACTTTTAAAACGCCCTTTTGCTATGATACCACTATTACAAATAACTCCGAACATAGAACATCCCGTTAAAAAAAGACCTGTTTCCGAGTTTGTAAAAGAATCTGACCATTCAAAAGTAGAACTCTATAAAGATCATGTCGCAAGAAATATTTAATCCAAAATATATCGCCGTTGAAGGTGTCATTGGAGTCGGTAAAACTACTTTCTCAAAAATGCTGGCTGAATGTCTAGAGGCAGAACTGCTTCAAGAAGAAGTTTTTGAAAATCCGTTTTTAGTAGATTTTTATAAAAACCCAAAACGGTTCGCCTTTTCATGTCAGATGTTCTTTCTGATTTCACGTTTCCAGCAGCAGCAGCAGCTCATGATTCGAGATCTTTTTGCGGAAAAAATAGTTGCTGATTATCTTTTTTCTAAAGATGCTATTTTTGCATCGATAAATCTATCAGACCGAGAACTCACGCTGTATAACAAAGTTGCTCCTACACTCTCACAAAATATTCCAAAACCTGACCTTGCTATTTATTTGCAGGCATCAACTCATACTCTCACAAAAAGAATACAGAAAAGAAACTACTCATTTGAAAAAACTATCGGAGCCGACTATATTGAAGTCTTAAACAAAGCGTATGACTATTTTTTCTTCAACTATACCGAAACTCCTCTGTTAGTTGTCAAAACCGATGAAATAGATTTTGTAAACAACCCTGAACATTTTGAAGATTTAATTGAACAGATTTCAAAACCGATAACCGGAAAAAAATATTACTCACCATCCGGACATCTTGCAGGAAAATAATGTAATGTCTTCTATCAAAAGCAGAAAAAAAGTTACTGTACAATCGTTCTTAATAAAAAAATCCAAAAAGAAAAAAATAACGGTATTAACAGCCTATGATTATTTTATCGCATCTCTTTTAGACAATGCCGGTATTGATGCTATTTTAGTTGGTGACTCGGCAAGTAATGTCATCTACGGACATACATCAACGCTCCCGATTACAATGGACATTATGGTAGCCCACACTGCTGCTGTTTCTCGGGGAACATCAAAAGCACTTCTCATTGCAGATATGCCGTTTTTGTCATACCAGCCATCTATAGAAACCGCTATCAATAACGCCGGACGATTTTTAAAAGAAGGCAACGCCGAAGCGGTTAAAATGGAGGGCGGTATTGAAATGTATGATACAATCAAAAGAGTCGTAGAAATCGGTATTCCAGTCATGGGTCATATTGGATTGACTCCGCAGTCGATTCATAAATTTGGCGGTCCAAAAATTCAAGGAAAAAAAGAAAAATCAAAAACATATCTCTTGGAATCTGCACTTGCTTTAGAAGAAGCCGGTTGTTTTGCTATTGTACTTGAACTGCTTGAATCAGAGATTGCTTCTGAAATTACTGAAAAACTTCAAACTACTGCAACTATCGGTATTGGTGCCGGAGTTAATTGTGATGGGCAGGTACTTGTCACCAACGACATGATTGGGCTAAAAGATGAAAACTTTAAACCCAAATTTTTACGTGAATATGCCAATATCAGCCCTATTATCTCAAATGCGGTGGAAAAATATATTCAAGATGTAATCAATTCGACCTTTCCATCTGATGACGAATCATATTAAATAAAAAAGACCGGTTAACTCTTATTAACCTTAAAAATATTCTTTACAATTCAATATTTCTCTTATAAATTCATATAATAAACTACGCAATTAAATAATTTTTAATTTTTCAAGGAGATATGATGGAAAAATATTCAGACAAATTTATGGAATGGCTTTGGGCTTACGGTCCAAAGATAATTACCGCACTTGTTATTTTTATAGTCGGTCGTATTCTTGTTGGTATGGTAGTATCACTGCTTAAAAGAATAATGAAAAAAGCAAATGTTGATGATACCTTGACAAGTTTTATTGCAAGTATCGCAAAAATATTTTTGCTGTTAGTCGTTATCATTGCAGCTTTGAAACCATTGGGCGTGGATACAACTTCAATGGTTGCTATTTTAGGTGCCGCAGGTTTGGCTATCGGTTTAGCGTTGCAAAGTTCACTTTCCAACTTTTCATCAGGTGTCATGCTTATTATCTTCAGACCGTTTCAATCCGGTGACTTTATTGAAGCAGGCGGTGCCATTGGTGTTGTCGAAGAAATTCGTATTTTTAACACCCTTTTGAAAAGTGTTGATAACAAATCTTTAATTATTCCAAACAGTAATATTATGGGCGGCAATATCATTAACTTTTCAGCAAAAGAAACACGTCGTGTTGACATGGTTTTTGGTATTGGCTACGATGATGATTTAAAAAAGGCTAAAAATCTTTTGGAAAAAATGCTTTCAGAAGACAGTCGTGTACTGCAAGACCCTGCCCCGGTTGTTGCCGTATCAGAACTTGCCGACAGTTCCGTTAATTTTATTGTTCGTCCATGGGTTAAATCTGCTGACTATTGGGGATTATTTTGGGACTTCACTGAAAAAGTTAAACTTACTTTTGATGCGGAGAATATTTCTATCCCTTACCCTCAACAAGATGTTCACATGCACCAAGTTGACCCTCAATAGAAAGAGTAATTTACTAATGAAAAATTTTATATTATCAATATTTACTTTAGCTCTTTTAGCAGGAATGAATTCTCAGGCTGCCGATACAACCGCAGCAGGTTGGCAAAAATCTCTGGTTATTGATATAACCACAACTCAAACAGGATATTCCGACTCATGGGTTGGCGGTGAAGCAGGTTCATTTAACTGGGTTGGCAATATCAACTCTTCTGCCGAAAAACAACTCAGTCCAAAATTGGATTTTAAATCAACACTTAAAATTTCATTTGGACAAACAAAAACACAGGACGCAGAATCAAAAAACTGGGGTCCTGCTGTTAAATCTACCGATTTGATTGACTTTGAAAATGTCGGTAAATTTACTTTCGGCGGTTATTTTGACCCATACATTGCTTTCAGATTAGAGACACAATTCTATGACGGACAAGTTGAGAGCATGAAACAATATTTCTCTCCGATGAAATTAACCGAATCAGCAGGTATCGCAAAAGTCTTTTATAAAAAAGATAAAGAATCCCTCACCAGCCGTTTAGGTTTAGGTCTGCGTCAGATAATGAAGAATGTTGTAGTTACTTCCGTTGAAGAATTTTATGTCTTAGACACTACCCTCACCGATGGCGGGTTTGAATCTGTAACTGATGCTGTCTTTCAATTATCCGAACGGATGACATACACAGGCAAACTTACTTTGTACAAAGCATTTTTCTTTTCAGAATCTGATGCAGTCAAAGGTTTAGAATCTGAAGATTACTGGAAAGCAGTTGATGTAAACTGGGAAAATATTGTAACTGCACAGGTTTCAAAAATCATCACAGTAAATTTATATACACAGCTTTTGTATGATAAAGAGATCAGTAAAAAAGGACGGTTTAAAGAAACTATCGCTGTCGGATTTGTCTTTAAACTTATGTAATAATACGATAAATACATAATCTCATATAGATTTATACTCGTAGGATTCAGACATGTCTGAACCCTTTTTTTTCTGACATTACAACACAAACACATCGGCAGGTCGGACACTCCTGTCCGACTTTTATGAATTCGTTAACAAATATATTTTTTGTCGGAAGTTCTTTATTTGTATTATTGTAAATAACCGGTAAAATACAAAGTCAATAAGACAGCCGATGCACCGGCTAATGCTATTATTGCATAAACCCAAATTGGAGTACTCTTTTCAATAACAATTGGTTCTGCTTCTTTTTTGACAGGTTTTCTCAATTTCATTTCACGTCGATATTCTTCAAAAGCATCCCAATCGGCAAGAAACTCTTCACAACTGACATACCGGCGGGTAACACGAATAGCCAAAAATTTACAAATCATATCACGAACGGCTTCAGGAAGTTCATTTTTAACATCATCTAACCGCAGATTCCCGCCATTATCATAACTTGGATTTCTGCCGGTTACCATTTGATGTAGAATAACTCCCAATGAATAAATATCTCCCTGTTTGGAAGTTTTATGTTCGGGAGGATTATACCAGTTCTTCTTTTGATGAGGTTCGTAATGTGCCGGCAAACCAAAATCAGTTAGTTTTGGAATATCGGTTTCATCAAAAAGAATATTTGAAGGTCTGATATTTGTATGAATAATTTTATGCTTGTGAGCATGATGTAACCCCGATACAACTGCCACAACAATTTTAAACGCTTTTTCCCAGTTATATTTTCGTGCCATTCTATCAGCAAGAGAACCGCCTTTGGAATATTCTGTGATAATAACCGTATTTTTTTTATCACCACCGGAACCGAAAATATTAATAATATTTTCATGTTTTAAGGAACTCAACAACTTTGCTTCTTTTCGTCCCTGTTCGCCGCGTGAATGTTTTTTAATAATATATAATTTTTTTGTCACTCTGTTTTCAACAAGCATAGTGGTGCTGTAACGACTTTCTTTAATTGTATCCAAATGTCTGCATTTACCCAAAAGTGACTCTGAGCCAATTACTGTCATTTCAGAATACGCCATAGAAGCAGCCCCATTGGTAATTATTTCTAAAATAGCATTTTTGAGTTCCACAGCACGCTGGTATCTGTCTTTTGCTTCTGAGGCTAAACATTTCGTAATTATAGAATCATATTCTTTTGAAATAGAGGTATTGATTTCAGATGGTAACTTAAATCTGCCAAGCGGTTTTTTACCTACAAGAATTTCATAAATCATAACACCAACAGCATAAATATCTGTTGTTTGATCAACATTTGTTGAACTTAACTTTTGTTCGGGTGACATATAGGCAAGCGTCCCCATAATCATATCCGATGAAGTCATTTCTGTTTCGGGAACACCTACAATTTGAGCAATACCAAAATCTGCCACAAGTGCATTTCCCTGTCTGTCTATTAGCACATTGGTTGGTTTAATATCACGATGGATTACACCATTATTATGAGCATAGTCAAGAGCTTTACAGACCTGCACTATCATTTCCATCTTAACCTTGAGAGAGATTTTATTTGAATCTATGACCTCGCGCAGTGATGTACCATCTATATAGTTCATTATAAAATAGTACCGTCCTCCGGTAGACCCTTTATCAATAACATTTACAATATTGGGATGGTGCAATTTGGCGATAACTATTGATTCACGTTCAAAACGACGAACTATTTCCGGATCATCTGAAAAATTAGCCGATAAAATTTTTACGGCAACATCACGGTCTAAAGATTCCTGACGTGCTTTATAAATTTCAGCTGCTCCACCCTGTCCAATTTTTCCGGTAAGCAGATATTCACCGATTTTTATCTCTTTATGTTCTTTGACTGCTTCTGTCATATCTCTTTTCTTCAATAAAATAAGGGATAATCGTGTTATACGACTATCCCTTTATTAATCGGCATATCTCAAAAAAAGATTATTTTATTTTAATAACAGCATTTTCTTTGTTTCAACACCATTTTGATGGGTTAATCGATAGAAAAAGAGACCACTTGTCAGCTCGGAAGCATCAAATTCAAATTGATGTCTGCCCGCGGCATATCTACCGGAAGCAAGAGTTACTACCCTTTGACCTAAAACATTAAATATTTCTAACGTAATATCAGAGGCTGTCGGAAGAGAAAATGAAATTATCGTAGAGGGATTAAACGGATTCGGATAATTTTGGGAAAGGGTAAATTCGGTAGGTAAACTTGAGTTAATATCATCATTTATATCAGTAGGTACTAATATAGCAACATTACCGGCTTTAAATTCAGGATAGTATATTGTTAATCCGTCAGGGTCTGAGAATTGAATATTTGTTTCTTTAATAAATCCACCTATGTTTTCAATAATATTAACAGAATCGATAGGGGCATCACCCGGGGAAGCATCACTTTTAACGGTAAAAAACAGAGTTGCAAGCAATCCGTTTGGAGCAGTCATAAACCGTACAGGCGGTGTATAATTAGTTAATAGATAACTAATTCTAATTATATCAGAATCAGACACCGTATCAATGAGTCCGGCAAAATCATCTGTAATAAAAGTACCAATAAATGATACCGAATCAAGAATCAAGTTTGTGTTTGAGTAACGGATAGGAACTAATAATCCTGATATATCTTGTGTATTATCATTTAATCGAACACCAACCGCAATTTGATCGCCTCTTTGGGCATTTACTGAATCCACTGTGACTGTACCGGCTAAAGACTGACCGAATACTTCATCACCCGTAATCATCATCCCAAGAGCGAAAACGAATAAAGCTATTAACAATTTTTTCATCTTTTGTCCAACCTTTCGGTTTGTATAACCATTCTCTTCTTTTCCATTTACAAAGTCCAATATGTCATAATGCAAAGGATATGCCTTTGCCAAAAAAAATGAAAAAAAGAGGACTTTTTTAAACTTTGATATAGATATTATGATGTAATTCTATATGCAGTAAGTAATTACAGTGTTTTATTTATTCTAAAATATATGTTATAACACTGTTCAAAAAAAGTACAAATTTAATTCTTATACTGTCAGATTTCGTGAATAGATGAAATAAAATGCAGAGTTTTGTAAGGTTTTTATGAAGAGAACCGCATATATTTGGACAGTTAGTCATAGCAGGTCGGCGTTCCGATTCCAAAAAATATAAGATCGGAAGAGCGTCGTGTAGGGAAAGAGTGTAGATCTCGGTGGTCGCCGTATCA
>CALCCW010000170.1:0-14812 GCA_937900185.1 uncultured candidate division Zixibacteria bacterium
TGTGTCGTGTCTGTCTTGTAGGACGCTTGTAGTGTCTATCTGCAGATTCTAACGGTGATGGTAGTTCCATATGTGTTTTTTTTTTTTTATTTTATTTTTTGTTTTTTTTATTTTTTTTTTTTTTTTTTCAAGCAGAAGACGGCATACGAGATATATCAGTGTGACTGGAGTTCAGACGTGTGCTCTTCCGATCTAAAATATTATGACCCTCAAAATTTCCGTTTGTAGTAACATTATAGTATTTACAAAAGAGATCGGAGTTTTCTTTTTTAAGCAGAGAATCTATTTCTGGTTTACTCCAGACATAATATTTCCCTTCTTCACCCTCACTGTCGGCATCAAGAGAAGAATAAAACCCGCCTGTTTTTTTGTCAGTCATTTCTCTGATAATAAAATTGAGTGTTTCTATAACGGTCTGTTTATACAATTCATTTTTTGTTATCTGATATGCTTCGGTGTAGGTTGTTACAAGCATTGCATTATCATACAGCATTTTTTCAAAATGCGGAATCAGCCAGTTGGCATCGGTTGAGTATCTTGCAAAACCTCCTCCAAGATGGTCATAAATCCCGCCTTGTGCCATTTTAGTAAGAGCTTTTTCAACAGCGAGAAGATAATCAGAGTTATCTGTTTTATCATACTGACGTAAAAAAAGCGAGAGTTCCATGGCATGAGGAAATTTAGGTGCTGACCCAAAACCGCCGTTTCGGTGATCAAAGTTTTGATATAAACTCGTAACACCATTTGTAACCATGCCGTCATACAGTTTGTTTGATTGACTGACATGTTTATTTAAACGATTGGAAAGCTGTGTATAAATATCTTCTGATGAATTTATAATATCAGCTTTATTGTTGATATAAGCCTCACCGATTTCAGTAATAATACTTTTGAACCCCGGTCGACCATAATTATCATCAGGCGGAAAATATGTTCCTCCATAAAAAGGTTTTAAGTCAGGAGTTAAAAAAAGCGACATCGGCCATCCCCCTCGACCGGTCATGGCAGTAACAAAGCTCATGTAAATCTGGTCTAAATCAGGTCGTTGTTCACGGTCAACTTTGATACAAATAAAATACTTATTCATCAAAGCTGCGATTTCTTCATTTTCAAATGATTCCCGCTCCATAACATGACACCAATGACAGGCGGCATAGCCGATTGAGAGAAATATCGGTTTGTCTTCTTTTTTTGCTTTGGCGAGGGCTTCCTCACCCCATGGATACCAGTTTACCGGATTATGAGCATGAGAAAGCAGGTAGGGTGAATTTTCATTTATAAGTTTGTTTGTATATTTATAGTTTGTTTGAGGCATTTCAACTCCTGATTCTGTACTACAACCTATAAGAATAATCAGTATCAAAGGTATAATAATAATTTGTTTGAGTATATTTAATTTCACTTTCGGTTTCTTTCTTATTATTATTTCAAGATAATACGTTGTATATGGTATAAAGTGTAAAAAAATAAAAATAATGAACTTTTTGAGACAACTAAGTTTACAAAGAGGGATAATAATTACAATCAGATATTTATGGAGTACACATGAACCTTGTGAGAACTATTTTTTCTATCTTATTACTGTTTTTTGTTTTGGGCTGTGCAAAAAATACAAGAGAACAGCAAAATATTAAAAACGACAACCATTTTCAATTTACATATTCCGTAACAGTTCCTCATATCTCCACACCTTTTACAACCGGTGAGATATTGGTTCCAATACCCCGAACAAACGATTACCAAGTTGTACATGATGTCAAGATTGAAACTAACGGTTCTTATGAAGTTTTACAAGAACCTGAATACAATAACAAATATGCTAAAATCCTGTTTTCAGACAGCTTACAGTCAGATATAAATCTGACTGTTGTTATAGATATCACAAGAAAAATAGAAGATAACTACATAACCCAAAAAAAGGGTACAGTTGAACAGACGGATATTTTAAAAAGATTTTTACAGGCGGATTCTCTTGTACCTATTGACGGTGTGGTAGCATCAGCTGCCTCTGCTCTTGTTGCCGATTCAATGACAACAATAGAAAAAGCCCAAGCATTTTATGATAACTTGTATAAAACAATGCAGTACGATAAAAGCGGTGAAGGATGGGGTCGCGGCGATGCTTTGTATGCATGTGATATTCGCAAAGGCAACTGTACTGATTTTCATTCTCTTTTTATCGGCATGGCACGCTCTGTTGGTATTCCGGCACGGTTTCTAATTGGTTTCCCAACCTCGCCGGAAAAGGATTCATCTGTAGTTGGAGGTTATCATTGCTGGGCAGAGTTTTATGATACAGTATATGGATGGGTTCCGGTTGATATTTCTGAGGCGGTTCAAAATCCTGAAAAAAAAGAATTTCTGTTTGGTAATCTTGATAATGACCGTCTGATGTTTTCTGTCGGACGGGATATTAAAATCCTAACGGATAGTGGTGAAAAATCATTTAACTTCTTTATCTATCCGCAAGTATTTATTGACGGCAAACCATATAATAATTTTATTAAGAAGTTTGAATTTAAAAAGTTATAAATAGAAACAAGGAATACAAAATGAATATTTCAGCAATACAAGCATATCTACAGGAGCATGATCTTGACGGCTGGCTGATGGCTGACTTTCACGGGTTTAACACTATCGCTATGGCAATGCTCAAACTTTCCGGCATGGTAACAAGACGTTCGTTTTATTTTATTCCTTCAAGTGGAGAACCAACAGCACTTATACACGCTATTGAACAGGATAAATTTGAAAAACTTCCGGGTAAAAAAGTAACATTTTCATCATACAAATTGTTAGAATCTTCGCTAAAAGAAATTCTTATAGAGAGTAAAAAAATAGCCATGGAATATTCCCCAATGGGAAGACTTCCGTATATAGGTATTGTTGACGGCGGTACTATTGAACTTGTACGATCGTTTGGGAAAGAAATTGTTACATCGGCAAATTTGGTCGCAAATTTTCAAGCTCGTTTATCTCCTGAACAAATTGCAACTCATCGAATCGCCGCACATAATCTTATTGAAATAAAAGAAAAAGCTTTTACTTTTATTGCTGAATCACTCAAAGCTGATAAAACAATCAGCGAGTTTGATGTAGTCAAATTTATTTTAGATAAATTTGAAGAGTATGATATGGAAACAGAAGACGACCCAATTTGTGCGATTGACGGTAATGCCGGGAACCCTCATTATGAACCGACAAAAGAAAATTCCGCAACAATTCAAAAAGGACAGGTGATTCTTATAGATTTATGGGCAAAGTTAAAACATTCTGATGGTATCTATGCCGATATTGCCTGGGTGGGATATATTGGCACAAAAGATGAAATACCTCAAAAATATGTTGATATTTTTTCAGTTCTTATTGAAGCACGCAACACAGCGGTTGAATATATAAGAACTCATATTGATTCACAGCCGGTCTATGGTTCGCAAGTTGATGATGCTGCCCGCAAGGTGGTAGAAAAAGCAGGCTACAGAAAATATTTTACCCATAGAACCGGACATTCAATAACAAATCATGTACATGGCAGTGGACCTAATATTGATAATTTAGAAACCGAAGATTCACGTAAATTGCAGCAGGGACATCTTTTTTCAATAGAGCCGGGAATCTATATGGATGACTGCGGATTTAGAACCGAAATTGATGTGTATATCGGACATGATGGTGCTGAAATACATACTCTTCCCCTACAAACCGAACTTTTAGCACTTGTTGACTGATGTTTATAAAAGAAGAGACAATACAACAACTATCAAAACAATTTGGTCAGCCGAAAGATGTATCTTTTGAATTTAAGGTTTCTGAAAAAGAGTACAATGGTATAAAATCTTCACAGAAAAAAGGTCGTGAGCATGATGTCACTTTGTATATAGTCAAAGATAAAAAGATAATCGTCATTGCAAAACATTTTTATCCACAAGGACTTTTTCGGGCTCCGTCGGGTGGTATAAATCCGGGGGAAGATTTTGTCGAAGGTGCTAAACGAGAAGCACGCGAAGAAACGGGATGCGAGATTCAGTTTGAAAATTTTTTGTTAAAAACCTATGTTCAGTTTATACAAAAAAATTCAGATAAAATTATTAATTGGCATTCGTATATTTTTCAAGCAAAATATATAAGTGGTAATTTTGAATTTACCGATACAAATGAAATTCGCGAAGTTGCTTTGGTTGATATAAAACATTTTGAAAAATTTTCAGAAACTATGCGGGCTTCGGAAATCGGCGGTCTGCATTACCGAGCAGCACTACACGATGAAGTAAAAAAATTGATAAAATTATAAGAAGTTTTCATAAAGAAAAAAATATAGACTACATAAAAAAAGCAGGTGACTGTCAGCACCTGCTAATTTTATTATCAATTCCTATACTCAAGAATATTGAAGCATAAATACTTGTTTAACGGTATTACAACTCTTTAGTTCCAAAATTTTCTCCGCGAACGCCGATTGTTGTAATTTTAATGGGGAAATCGACACCTGCATTCTGACGAGCCATTATAGCTGCTTGCGAAAGTCCGTTACAGCATGGCACTTCCATAACTAATACTTCAATAGCTGAAAAATTGTTCAGCTTTATCATTTCAGTTAATTTTTCAACATAAAACTGCAAATTATCAAGTTTTGGACAGGCAACTGCTATCGGACGACCTTTTAAATAATCTTTGTGATAATCAGCATACGCAAAAGGTACACAATCGGCAGTTAAAACTAATTCGGCATCTTTAAAATACGGTGCATGCGGTGGGACAAGCATCAATTGAACCGGCCATTGAGCAAGTTGTGACGGTTGTGATTCGGTTTGAGAGCTGTCGCTATTTTGTTCGGATGCAGGAGAGTTAAACTGACGCATGGCAGACCCGGGGCATCCGCCGGTTGGAGGTATTTTGTTTAATTCATCCATTTAGTTTATCCTTTTTGTTTAACAAGTCATACTGAGTGGAGTCAAAGTATGTACATTATTATTTCTTTATTTTAATCTAAAATCGGTAAAAGAGGAGTAAATGGATATGACTTAAGTCAAGCCTCCTTTTGAAGATTTTAGTAATTGTTTGTTAAGACGTTGTAATTAGGACGCTTAAGCTATGTAGCACATGGCAGATGAAAGTAAAGATTTGCTCTAATAATAGAAATATCTCACATCTTTTTCTATAAAATAGAGGGGCAGGAGTGGAGTATAAAATGTTTTTGCTGTGAACATTTTCCACTTCACAATGTTCTATTTTATAGTACATTGGAAATAAAAATAATATATAAAAAGTATAGGAAATAAAAATATGTCCGAACACAAAGCTCCTAAAGACATCAAAGAAAAAATAAAAGACCACTACGCCAAAGCAATTCAACTCAAAGTTGAAAATGTCTCATCGGAATGTTGCCCTCCAACCTCTGATTCATCTACAGATTCATCATGCTGCACTCCTCATCCGGTTGAGTTTGACAAAGAGGCAGCTGAGCGGTTTGCGAAAATGGCAGGATACACAGAAGAACAACTCGCCAATATGCCGGGGACGGTATCATCGTTTGGGTGTGGGAATCCGGTGCCGTTTATGAAAGTAAAACCGGGTGATGTTGTTTTAGACCTTGGTTCAGGTTCGGGGCTTGATTTAATATTAGCAGCAAAAAAAGTCGGTGATACCGGTAAAGCAATCGGACTCGACATGACCGATGCCATGATAGATGTCTGTCGTAAAAATTTAGTAACTGCCGGTATTAAAAACGCCGAAGTCCGCAAAGGCGAGATGGAAAAAATGCCGGTAGTAGATTCCGAAGTTGACTGGATAATTTCAAACTGTGTTATCAATCTCTCCCCTGAAAAAGAACAAGTTTTTTCAGAAGCGTTTCGGGTGTTAAAACCGGGAGGTCAAGTTATGGTTTCAGACATAGTAACAATCGGGCTTCCCGATGAATTCCGTTCAGATATTGGTGCATGGGTCGGATGTATTGCAGGTGCGGTCGAAGAAGATGAGTATATCAGGCTGATGACCGAAGCAGGTTTTGTCGATGTCGAAGTTACTGAAAAGTTAGTATATGATTCATCATCTTTAGCTGCTATGGCAAATGATAACTGCGGGTGCGGCACCGATGAAGATAGAACATTCAGCCTTTATGATGCTGAGAAGTATGCTGGCAAAGTAGCAACAGTACGAGTCTACGCCAAAAAACCGAACGGATGCTGTTAAAAAACAATATATAAATTGTTGGAAACTGGTATACATATTTCTAATAAGTAGTTTGGACATTCTTTTCCGATTTAATAAGAGGTTAGAGCATGTTTCAACTTTACTTTTAAATACAGCTATTTCCAATTTTCCATTCCGGCACAGCCGGAATCCAGAACAGTAAAAAACGTCAGCCTGTTAAGAATTAGGTATACTATTTTGATATTTTGCTCAATGCATTTCAAAATAATGCATGTTGATATATTGTTATTTTTCCACTTGAGGAGTCGGTTAGGTCGTGTTAAAAAAAAGCTGTCTGTTGTAATTAATACAAAAACGCCGCACAATGATATGTACGGCGTTTCTGATAAGGATCACAGGAGGGAAAT
This sequence comes from uncultured candidate division Zixibacteria bacterium, assembly GCA_937900185.1. Taxonomy (GTDB): domain Bacteria; phylum Zixibacteria; class MSB-5A5; order GN15; family FEB-12; genus QQUK01. Next base: position 6,558 of record CALCCW010000170.1, read on the forward strand.
CAAAAATTTATCTTATAACCCTAATTTGTCCCGCATTTTCTTTTTGCTGTGAAACATCTTCAGCAATTTCAATTTTATTGGCATTAATTTCATTTTTTAATAATTGTTGATAATCTGCAAGTAATCGATACGAGTACCCAAATGATTTTGATTTTTTTAAAGATGCAAATATTAATTTTTTAGATTTTAGGTTTGATTCTTCATCCTGTAAATTATACTTATCAACTTTTATGTTATTATTGTTTTTAGAATTATCCTGAGAATACGATGCTTCAAGCTTGGCATACGAAACCGATTGATAATGAGCTTTGATATCTTCTGAAATTATTGCATAAATCATTTGTAAATGTTCAGCAACTGCTTTTTTGTCAGCTTTTAATGTAGCATCATGCCAATAATCAATAGCCAAAGACAAGTTGTTAAATGCTGCTATGGTGCTGTTAACCTGTTTTTTGTTCTGTTTTATATTCTTCTTAGAACCTGCTGACACAACAGCAGTAAAAACAAATAGCAGACTTAAAACGGTGAATAGAATAAATTTTTTCATACGATCATTCTCCTGTGAGTGTTTTATGTAAATGTATATAACAAAAGCTGTGCCGTTTATATAAGTTGTTGTAAGAGAGTAGACTTGCTGTTTTTCTCTGTTAAGAAAATGGGGAATATGACACACAAGGTGTAGGAATTACCCTACACTTTAGGGACTGTTGAAAAACCCTCCTGCGAGTCGAGTGAGTGATAACGAACGAAACGTGGCAATCTCTAAGCTTAATGCTTAACAAAAACATAAGATTGCTGCACTTCGTCCACTTTTGCGGACTCTGTTCGCAATGACAGGATATTGGACTTATAGTTTGTCATACTGAGCGGAGTCGAAGTATGTTCCAAAATCAATAGGTTTTTCAACAAACCCTTTCGATTGTGTATAGAGTTTAGATGTATGACAGTATTCTATTATTTTTTTGCTTTTTTTGAGTATTCGTATTTGAGAATATCAAGCATTCGAAAACCTAAGGCTGAGTCGGTATCAAATAAATCTTTTAGGACAGCATTACTTTTATCTATTTCTCCGGCTAAAGAATAACTGACGCCCAAAGAAATATTGGCAGGCATAAACAAAGAGTCAATTGCAAGAACTTTTTTGTACTGCGTGATTGCATCTTGATATTTATCTTGTATTGAATACAAAATTCCTAACGACATAATAGCTTTTGAATTAGTACTGTTATGTTTAATAATTTTTTGATAAAGAGCCTCGGCTTCATCATATTTTTTTAAGTTACGTTTGACTGTTGCCAGAAAATAATATAGTTCAGAGTTATTTTGATTAAGTTTTAGACATTTCTCATAGTAGAGTTCTGCTTGTGGATAATTTTTTGAAGATGCGTATACATTGCCTAAATTAAAAAGTGTCATCGGTTGGTTTGGCTGTAAACTGTCAGAGCGTAATAGTACTTTCAATGCATTTCCCAGTTGTTTGTCTTTGGCATATTCTTGACCAAGATTTGTGAGATAAAGAGCATTGGTTGAGTCTAAAGCTACCGCTTTTTTATAATATGAAATAGATTTTTGGCTGTTCCCTTCTCCAGAGTAAATAACACCTAAGTTATTGCAAACATCGTAGTCAGCGTCATTCATTTTATATGCACGCTTAAAAAATTCTTTCGCTTTATTTTGGTCGCCGGTCGCAGAATAAATAACGCCGAGACTTTTTATTGCGTTGTAGTTGTTTTTGTCAAAACGGAGAACATGGTTATAATATGTTTCAGCACGGTCATAATTTTTATCATATAGGGCTTTCCCTGCTATTTGACTATATACTTGTACCGAATCATATGTTTGGGCAAATAATGTTATGGCTCCCATATTGAATAGGAGTATTACAATGAGTAGTGTTTTTTTCATATTTCTTCTATCGACTAAATTAGTTAATTATATAGTACATTACTGTTGTTCATTATACTGAAATTATATTAAATCTCTGCATTAATTAAAAAAAAGTGGTCTGTCGCCACAGACCACTTATCAAAGAGGACGTTCAAAAAAGAGGTTTTAATTCATCCTTGAATTATACCTTATTTATTTCATGTTCTTTGGCGTATGATTATTTACAATAGCAAATGAAAGATACTCAAGTTCCATTGACATATTTTCATTTCTCAGATAGATATTTGATGGAACTTTTAAATTAATCGGAGCAAAATTCAAAATTGCTTTTACACCGGCACGGACAACATCATCAACCATATATTGAGCAACTGTGGCAGGCACAGTTATAATAACCATCTCAATACCATCTTCAGCAATTTCTTTTTCGAGATTATTTATATCTGAAACAATCAGTCCTTTATGGTTTGAACCGATTTTTCTTTGATCATTATCGAATAGTTTTACAATATTAAAACCCTGACGGGAGAATTCTTTGTAACTGACTAAAGCAGAACCAATATTACCTATTCCTATCACGGCAACTTTCCATTGACGGTCTATTCCCAAAATTTCACCGATTTTAGTTTTAAGTTCGGTGACGTCGTAGCCTAAACCACGGGTGCCAAATGAGCCAAAAAATGAAAGATCTTTTCGTACTTGAGCCGGAGTTAGCTTTTCCCGTTTTGCCAGTTCTTTAGAGGACACAGTATCATATCCTTCTTTTTGTAATAAGGATAAAGAACGATAATACATAGAAAGTCTATGAATTGTAGATTCTGAGATTCTTTTTTTTTCAGGCAGTTCAGATGACATAATTACAATAACTCCTACTTATTTTACTCAAACAAAAACTATATATTTTTCATGTGAAATGCTTCACAAGAAATTATATCTTTTTTAAGTGGTCTTGTCAAGGGAAATATCTTTTAAAATAAAGGCAAAATAAATAATCTTGTTGTTATTCAATGACTTATCTCCCTCGCAATTACGATAAAAAGGGTTTAGTATTGCTATATTTGTGAATTATGGAACAATTTCACGGTAAATTTCGCCGGAAAGACGAGCCAGAATTTCATAATTTATGGTGTCAGCCCACTCGGCAATTCTATTCGCGGTAATATGTTCGTTTTTTTCGCAGCCTAAAAGGGTAACTTCGTTTTCTAACTTAACTTTTGGAATATCGGTGATGTCTGCCATCATTAGATTCATACAAACTCGACCTCTGATAGGAGCTCTTTTTCCATTTATTAACAGATATGCTTTGTTTGATAAAGCTCTGTCATAGCCGTCATAATATCCGACCGGTATAATTCCTATTTTTGATTTGGAGGTTGTTTGGTAGGTGCATCCGTAACTTATAAAAGAATCAGACTCAACTTTTTTAATTTGGGTTATTCGAGATTTCCATGTTAAAACCGGTTCAAACAGATTATTTTCCCCACCGCTTAATTTATGTGACAGATAGGTTTCTTTGGAGGGCCAGTATCCATAGAGAGAAATACCGGGGCGAACCATTTCAAAATGGGTTTTTCCAAAGAGAATAGTTGCCGCCGATGAGGCTGTATGTCTGATTGTCGGTTTAATTTTATGGGCTGTCATAACTTGTAAAAGTTTATGAAACTGCTCAAGTTGATATTCGGCATATTCGTGATTGGTAGTATCTTCGATATTGGCAAAGTGTGTTGAAGCACCATACGGTTTGCCGAGAGATTTATATTTTTTATATACAGCGGCAAATTTTGCTATATCTTTTTCGGTGATACCTTGACGGTTTGTTCCGGTTTCAAGTTTCAAATGGGTTCTAACTGTTCGATTGAATTTATCGGCACGTTTGCCGATGTTTTCTAAAAATTTTGTATTAAACACTACCGGTTCAATATCAAACTCCAAGACAGCATCGCTGTCGCACAGTTCTACCGGTCCTAAAAGCATAATTTGCTTACGCCATCCTGCTCGACGGCATTTTATAGCTTCCCGCATAGAGTGGACAGTCAGATAGTTTACGTTATTGTTTTCTAAAAGTATTTTAACTGTTTCCGTTATACCATGTCCGTAGGCATTTGCTTTTACGCAGGCAGCAAGTAGTTTATTTGGTGCGAGCGATGAAAGCGACCGGATATTTTTGTGCATCGCTTTTTGCGACAACTCAATCCACTGTAGTTTTTTTGCAGGTGGCATTGTATCTATGTATACAATTAAAAGAGTGAAATGACAAATAAAAAAAGCCCCAACAATATGAGGCTTTTAAGAGGATTTAATAAAAAAAGTCTAAAGTACTTACAATTTTTTACGCATTTCATCAATGAGTATCATGTGACCTTGTTCTAATTTGGCAAGCTCGGTAAAAATCTTCTTACCTTCATCTGTATCACACATATCAACAGCACCATGAAACAGATCATACGCTTCGACTTCCAAACGGTAGGCAATGTCTAAAATGGCTTCCATTGAATCAGCTTTAGTAACCTCATCAATTAAACTTTTATGCTCATTCGTCATATCTTCAGAAATTTCCGGGAGACCTTCCTCTTTTAAAATATCAGAAGTGGAAATCCATTTTTCAGTTTTGACCAAGGAATCATATTGTCTTTCCAAAATATGGAAATGGTCTTTTTCTTCGTGAGCTAATTTTTGTAAAATTTCTTTTTGAGCGTCATTATTAGCTTTTTTTGCTGCTTCTATATAAAAAACATACGAAGCGACCTCGGCTTGAATACCTGTTGATAATGCTTGTAAAGTATCTGGATGTACGGGAGTCATAATTGTTGTATCCTTTTGTTTAAAATATTCAACTTATTTTCAACAAGTTATAACTTTCACAATGTTTGTCAAGTGTCAATCAAAAGCTCCTCTGTTTTGGCAGTACGCTTTAGAGAATTATCAAATTGCCGATATAAAATGTAGTTTTGAAACTAAACAAAAGAGGAATACAAAATGGGAATCTCAAGTTTTTTTAATCAAATAGCAAACAACTTCCGTGACCATTACCAGCAATTATCAAATTCTGTGAGTCTTGGTAAAACTCCCAAGCATTACTACACAGACAGCACAAAAGAATCAGCTCCCCAAGAACAACTTCCTGCTGATTCATATCTGCCGTCAAATAAATCAGAAAAACCGACTACATCAACAGATAAAAATAAACCTGCATCAGAAAAGCCGACATATTCTGACCCAACAGAGCCAAAAAAAGAAAATCTCCCTGCAAATGCTGAAACCGGTGATGTCGCATATTTTAGCCGCAAAACAAACTTAGACTATAAGATGATGTTACAGTTTGACTTACATGCAATTCAAGGGATAGCAGAATCTCTTGCTGACGGTGATACTCAAAAAATAACCGAGTTTGCTGCCGGTGGGTTTGGATTAAAAGCGGCATTTGATATTAAAAGCTCTGAAATAATCGAAACAAATATGGCAGAAAATGTTGATGGCAAGTCTGTTGAAATATCAAAAATCAAAAGTAAGTCTCGGTTAGCCGGTGCTTTTGATGCTCAAGCTAAAAATTTCAATTTACAATCATTTTATAATGAATCTACCAAAATGCGTAAGTCGATGAAAACAGAATCTTCTAACAATTACCGCCGTACGGTTAATAAGTTTGCTTTACGGTACCGTATGGATTCAAAATTCAATTTCTCGTTTTTAAACAGGTTGAATGTACAAACAAAACAGGTTGCCGAAGCAGATCCGAATAATCTGGAAAATTATGTAAAATCAGCCGGAAATGTTGCTGAGTCAGGCACATCTGAAATGATGGCAACATTCTTTGATACTGTTGATAGTTACTTAAATGGTGCTGAATCTGACATGCTTGCCAAAGCGGACGAATTTTTTACTATGGCAGTTAATGAACTTGGATTTTCTGAAGAAACGGTTTCACTAGTCAAAGATCAACTTATTGGTTCTATAGAATCTTTCTTTGGGAAAGTTGATGATGCTGTCTCGATGATTGCTTCAAAGTTTGTTCCCCAGACACCTGAGACAATAGAAACCCCTGTTGTACAGCCAGAGATTCCGAGTAATAAAGAAGACACAGCTGTTTTAGCTTTGGTATAGTAAATAAAAGTCAATAAATATCTTGCATCTTTTTATAGTTTCGTGCTTTATTGTCAAAGACAATGAAAGATATATTTGCAAAAAACTTAATGGAACTAAACGGTCAAATTGCAGAGGTTTGCGAAGAGTATGACCGTGATGCCGACGATATAACAATAGTTGCAGTAACAAAAACATTTCCGGCAGCAGCTATCAGTATTGCGGTTGCTTCGGGAATTTTCAATATTGGGGAGAGCCGTCTTCAGGATGCTGAACCAAAAATTTTAGAACTTGGTCAAATTGCCCGTTATCACATGATAGGACATTTGCAGACAAATAAAGTTAAAAAAGTTGTAGAACTATTTGATTGTATTCAATCAGTCGATTCAATAAAACTTGCCGAAGAAATTTCAAAACGAGCCGGCGAATTTAACCGTACAATAGAATGTTTTGTAGAAGTTAACTCTTCAGAGGAGCCTCAAAAAAATGGTGTTTCTATCGCTGATACAATTGATTTAGTAAAACAGATATATCAACTTCCCAATATCAAATTAACCGGTCTCATGACCATTGGACCGCACACCGATAATGAAGAAAAAATTTGTACGGCTTTTAAACGTTGTCGAGAGCTTTTCAAAGCAGGTCAGCAAATTGTCGGTAATGATTTTGATAATCTTTCGATGGGGATGAGTTCGGATTTTAAATTGGCAATCAAAGAAGGTTCGACCATGATTCGGGTCGGCACCGGACTATTTGGTCCAAGAGAGAAAGCTTTTTAAATATTTGTATTTAAAACAGTTTGTATTTTAGCAGGTCAGACCTTTCCAAGACCTGACAGAAATATCCATAGGGAAATAGTTTTTGTAGGGCAACATCCCTGTGATGCTGCCATCATAAGTTTTTGTAGGTCTGGTTCCGTTGGTTTGAAATCGTAAGATTTCAAAATCGAGAAACCCGACATATCAATTTATTATAATTGACAATCTATTCAATATTTTCGTTTATTTAATATGAAATAAGATTTAACAATGGTGAGGTTTATCAAATCCCACCGCAAGCCGGCTTGTTGAAAAAGTTCAAATTGTCACAACTTGAGCAGTCAGGAACCCTTTCCTGACTGTTTAATCGTCAGGAAAGGGTTCCCGACGACGCCTTTAGAGGGTTTTTCAACAAGCCCCAAGCGGATGGGGCACCCGTGATATTACTCTTTTCCAGTTAGTTTTATTCATTGGGTAGTTCCCAAATATATTTGACATTGAGACTTACTAAATCAATCATTTCTCCATGAAGAATATAAGTATCTGAAATGTCAATTTCTAATTCTGATTGGTAATAGTCACCCTCATTTGGTTCTACATATATTTCATCAGCATAAACATTGAATTTTGGTTTTGAATATGAATTAGCTTTTATTAAAATCCCAAATGGTTTATAATCTGTTTCTGTTTTATTATTCTCTATCATTTTTACCTGCTGTTTTGTACATGATAACTCTAAATAAGTAAAATAATCGTCATAATGATAAACAATACAAATATAGGTTGAATCATTTTTAACAATATCATCAACGTAGCCTCTAAAATATAACAGAGAGTCTTTGTAGTGTGAAATGAACTCATCATAATGGTAGGTGAAGGGATGCTTTTGTTTAAAAAAACTACTCCAATTTTCAATGGCTTTGTTATTTTTGATAAATGTATTTATTCTTTCAATATTGTCGTTTGATTTTTGCGATACTTCTTTTTTGGGGTTATCGCAAGAGAGGAATAACATTGCTATAAAACTCACAAACACAAATAGTCTAATTTGTTTTGTCATCTACCTCTCTTTTCTTATTATTGTTTAGTGTTACAAGTGTTAGCATTATTACTGTTAGGGCTATCCATTGTAAAAAGAGCCTTATAATATCTATTTGAAAATTTCGAATATTGAATGTATGCTTATGTATATGAAATATAAAATTATAACCAATAAATTCATTTACTGTTATTGAATCACCAAATACTCTCCCCCCGCCAGGAGGAACATATATATTTATATCTGCAGAATATGGAGGAAAAATTAAACAAATAGAAAATAATAATAGCCAAACATAAATAATTGTTTTTTGTGTTTTATTTAATGTCATTTCAATGTTCCTCACTATTTTTTTTAAGCTAAAGTAGTTACTATGTTATAAAAGTTCTAAAAAGAAAGAGGTTATCTCATTATATTAAAATAAAAACCTTTAAACCCGTGTTCCACCGCTTTTGCGGAAGACACAATTTTAACAGGAGATAACCTCATGA
>CALCCW010000171.1:0-26900 GCA_937900185.1 uncultured candidate division Zixibacteria bacterium
GGTAAACATCGCCGGCATATGTTGAGCTATAACAATACCTACCGGAAGATTTCGGGGGAGTTTTGTAATAACTGCCTGAAGAGCCGGTGGTCCTCCTGTTGAACTGCCTACTGCAATAATATCAATATGGTGATTTCTTTTTCTAATAATTTTCCCAACACTTGGTTTGGTGTTTTTTCCCTGATTTCCATGTGCTGTAATATTAGTTCGCATTGCTCCGCTTGTACCTTTAGCTCTTCTAAAAGCAGAAGCCTGTTTATAACGAGCCATAAGGATATGTTTACGACGGGCAATATTTTTTATCTTTTTGAGTAAATCTTCTTTAATTTTAACAATATCTAACGATACATATGATAGCTCTTTTGGGATAAAGTCAACTGCTCCCAAATCCATAGCATCCAATGTAGCCCCGGCACCATCGGTTGTAAGGGAAGACAGCATCATAACCGGAGTAGGGTTTTCATCCATAATATTCTTTAATGCCGTCAGTCCATCCATCCGCGGCATTTCAATATCCATGGTAACTAAATCCGGCTTAAGAGATTTAACTTTTTCACACCCCTCTTGCCCGTCTCTTGCTGTTCCGACAACTTTTATTTGAGGGTCTGACTCAAGCATCATCATAAGTGCTTTACGCATAAATGCGGAATCATCAACAACCAGTACTTTTATTATTTTATCTGAACTCACTTAATTACCTTTTTATTTAACAAATTCGTCTTGCAATATTGAACAGACCGATAAGATCAACAATTAATCTAATACGACCATCTCCTAAAATTGTCGCTCCTGCAATACCTTCTGTGGTTCCGAGATAATCGCCAAGAGACTTAATAACAACTTCTTCCTGACCGAGAAATTTATCGATGATAATTCCTATTTTCTTTTCTGCTAAACCAACAACAACAATATATGGTTTTTCTGTTAATGTGAAACCGGATGAGCTTTCTCGTAAAATTTCACCAAGGTTGATAATTGGAATTACATCTTCACGTAAACGTAATACGGGTTTTTTATTTACATAATATATGTCTGAGTGTTCTGATTTAACGGTTTCGTGTACTGATGACAAAGGAAGAATATACACATCTTCATCTGACTGTACTAACAGCCCCTGTATAATTGCAAGTGTCAAAGGAAGCTTTATTGAAATCGTAGTTCCTTTCCCTAAAACGGAATCCAGTTCTACCATTCCATTGAGTTTCTCAATATTAGTACGGACAACATCCATTCCAACACCACGACCGGAAACATCGGTTACTTTTTTAGCTGTGGAGAGACCTGCTTCAAAAATATATTTGAACACCTCTTTATTGCTCATATTATCAACTTCAGTTCTTGAGGCAAGATTTTTTTCGACCGCTTTATTGCGGATAGCGTCAACATCAAGTCCTTTTCCGTCATCAATAATTTTGATAAGTATATTTGAGCCTTCTTGCTCAGCTATTAACTGTATTGTACCTTGTCTTGGCTTTCCTTTGGCTTCACGTTCATCAGGTGCTTCAATACCATGGTCACATGAATTCCGTATAATATGCACCAAGGGATCACCAATTTCTTCAATAACAGATTTATCAAGTTCCGTTGTCTCTCCTTGAATTTCCAAAGCAATTTCTTTTTGGGAATCTCTGGCAAGATCTCGAACTAAACGTGGTACTTTTTTAAAGACTTTCCCAATAGGCTGCATTCTCATTTTCATTACTGCCATTTGTAGCTCAGTTGTAATAAAATTAATGGAGTTTGATGACGCTGCAAGTTGCTCTAAATTATAATCACCCTCATGCTCTGATGTCAGCTTACCAACAGTCTGCACCATACTGTTTCTGCCTAAAACAAGCTCACCCATCATATTCATCAATGTATCCAATCGGTCCACATCAACACGGATTGTTTGTTCTGATGCTTTCTTGGGATGAGTGTTCTGAGATTCCACTTTTGTTTGTGGATCTTGAGGTTCTGTTTTTTTTGATTCTGTTTTCTGTATCTCAGCGATTTGTGGAGGAGAGTCCTCTGCCGTTATTTCAACAGGTTCAGTTTCTTTGATTTCAACTGAAGAATTGTCAGCAGCTGTTTCAGGCTGACCGCTGTTTTCTTTTCCTTCATACGCAAGGACAAGTCTATTTATGATTGAGTCTAAATTAAGTTCTTCATCTTTGTGTTCTTTTACATTTGCAATCAGTACTTTCAAAATATCAAGAGACTCAAGAAGTAGATCCATAATACCCTGAGTAACTTTTAATTCTGATTTTCTCAATTTATTGAGAATATCTTCCATTTTATGAGTTAAACCTGTAACTTGTTCAAAACCCAAAAAGCTTGAAGTTCCTTTAATAGTATGGGCAGCTCTGAAAATCTCATTTAAAAGATCAAGATTTTCCGGTTGAGTTTCCAATTCTACTAAATTATTATCAAGTGAACTTATCAGTTCATCTGCTTCAATGAGGAAATCATCTATAATTTCCTGCATTTCATCCATTTCAAAACCTGTATCGTCTGCCATATTTCAGCCTATATGTTTATCGTGTTTAAATATGATACTTCAAGTATCTCAAATTTATTTTTTTGCGAACAAATTATCTATATCACTTTGGTTCGTTTTCTTATCAAATAAATCAGCATGCGGATCAAAAGCACGCTTCTTGCTAGGAGTTATATTCTGCACGGATGCAATATCTTCCCCACCTAAAACAGTTAATATTTTATGGAGTCTAATCCCAAGTTCTTCAAGTAATACCACAGCATGATCAATTTGCTGTGAAGTAATATCTTGAAATTGTAGAGCATCCATAATTACAAAAGCATCATTACTGTTATCAGATGCTTTTTGTGCTATTTCATCACAAAGAGTATCTATTGTATCAAGTTCTTTATTCTGAGCCATAGTTTTAATTTTATTAAGTCCGGCTATCACTTCATCTTCACGTTGAGTAATCATTTCTGCTGTATCTAACATGCGATGCGTAGCCGCTTCTGTTTGTTCGGATATTTTATCTAATTGTTCAGTTGCTTTTGGAACATTTTCTTGAGTTTCAACCAATGGGCTATGTAGTTGTTTATAGCTTTCAACAATTTCATTGATTGTTCCGGAAATATCCATTAACTCTGCTTTTATCTTATCTTGAAGATTAATAACTTTTGACATTTTTTTCTCCTATTCGTCCGGTTAACCGGCTAAGATTTGATCTATTTTTTCTTTGAGTGTTTCCGGAGTAAAAGGTTTTACAATATAATTATTTACTCCTGCTTTCATCGCCTCTAAAATGTCATCTTTGACAGATCTTGTCGTAACCATCAAAATAGGTAATGTTTTATACTGGTCGGATTTTCTGATGTTTGTTACAAAAGTCAAACCGTCCATTTCCGGCATATTCCAATCAGTAATTACAAAGTTAAAGGTATCAACTTCCATTTTTGCCAAAGCATCTTTACCGTCAACAGCTTCTACTACATCAGTAAAACCGGCACGTTTTAAAGTATTGAGAATAATCCTTCTCATTGTAGGACTGTCATCAACTGCGAGAATTTTTAAATCAGCCACAGTATCTCCTCTATTATTAATTTATTTTATTCGTTCTTTAAATATTTCTCAACTTCGCAAACCAACAATGCCGGTTTAAACGGTTTTACTAAATAAGAGTTGGCTCCAACTTGAATTCCTTTTTGTTTATCTTCTTCTTCTTCTTCGGAAGTAAGAATGATAATCGGAGTATCCACAAATTCATCATTGTTTCTAAGAGTGTCTATAAGACCATACCCATCAAGATTTGGCATATTGAGATCAGTAATTACCAAATCAACTTTTTCCGACATATTGGAAATTTTTTCAACAGCATCCATACCATCACAAGCTGTGACGACCTTGAACCCCTTGTTTTTCAATGAAAAACTGACAAATTTAACAACTGTCGGCGAATCATCTACTACTAATATTATTTTATCCATATCAATCTATCCTGATTTAATTTTTTATCTCTTAGCGGCTGCCGTATTTTTTTTGATCTTACTCAATAGTTCCATTGCTCTTGTTGCTCCACCGGCAGGGTCTGTTTTTTTATTCACAAGCATCGTAGGTCGTCTGACAGAAATTCCGGTTGCAGATTTATTTTGAGTATCAGTACCGACTTTTTCTTTATTATAGACTAATGCATTTTTTAAATAAACTAACTTAAAAGCTTTTGATATTCCGTGTAGAGTTTCAGAATGTCCGATATAGAAATATCCCCCCGGGCGTAAAGAATTAAAAAACCCTCTGACCAATTGCTTCTTAATTTCTTCAGAAAAGTATATCATGACATCCCGACAAAAAACAGTATCAAAATTTGATGACATCGTAATCCTTCTCGGATCATTTAAGTTCATGTGTGAGAAGTTTACCATTGATTTAATTTCCTGATTTACTTTGTAGTCTTCATTTTGCTTAGTAAAATATTTTTTTAAAATGTCTGATTTCATATTACGAAGTGTAATTCCGCTATAAACTCCTTTACGTGCTTTTTGAAGTACCGGCTCGGAAATATCGTTGGCGATAATTTCAATTTTCCAGTTGGCAAAATCCTTGATTTTTTCTTTAAGAATAATAGCCAATGTATATGGCTTTTCGCCTGTAGAACATCCTGCAGACCATATTTTAATTTTTTTCGGTCCCCGTTCGTTATCTTTTTCTTTGATTATTTTTGGGAGTACTTCTTCAGAAAAAGATAAGAGTTGCGGTTCATTTCTAAAAAAACTTGTTTCATTGGTCGTAATGAGTCCCACTAAAGCAGTAAATTCTTTTTGTGAAGTATCATATTTGACATGATAGAAATAATCTCGATAACTGTTTATACCTAAATCTTTCATCCGTTTGATTAAACGATTTTTAACCAGATAAGTTTTATTTTCGGCAAAGAAGATTCCGCATTTTTCATGAATAAAATCACGAATCATTATAAATTCTTCTTTGGTCATCTCCGGTTCCGGAACTGTTTTATATTCCATATATATCCTCTGTGAAACATTTCTGCATATCTTTTATTTCCAAAATTATTCTTACGATTATTACTAATATTTCCGTTTCGTTAAAAACTTTTCTTATAATTAAAACAATTAATTATTTTTTCGTTTCATTCACTTTTTTTTCAACCGTCTTATAAAGTTGATTGATATTAAATGGTTTAATAATGTAATCCTCTACTTTTGCACGTAAGGCAGTAACAGCAGAATCCACAGACGGGAAACCGGTCATTAAAATTACCGGAAGTTTAGGATAATTCTCCTGCACAAATACGGTCAAATCAAGACCATCCATCTCTGGCATTCTAATGTCTGTTAACAAGAGATCAATATCTTTTGATTTTAAGATTTCCATTGCTTTTTTTCCATTATCAGCAATTGCTATTTCCCATCCCTGATCTTGGAAAAAATCATATAAGAGATCTCTAATTAAAAGTTCATCATCAACTACTAAAATTGAATGTTGCTGCATTATTATACTTCCTGTAAATTATTGATAGCGTTTGTAGCGGCATTAACAATATCTTGATTATCATCATTTTGTAAATTTTTTATATCTTTGATTGCGTCCGTAAAACCAAGTTTAGCAAGTGCTTTTATCGCCGCAATTTTCAAAATATCTTCATTTCCTTTAATGAACGGTCGAATATATTGACCGTATTCGGCATTCCCTGAACTCCCAATAATATTTATCATATGGTATCGAACCCATATATCTTGGTCTTCCAATAAAAATCTTATTTCCGGTATGATAGTTTGTCCTTTAATAAGAACTAAGGCTGTACAGGCAGATTTACGAACACCTGAATTTTCATCATTTAAGGCTAACATAAGAGGTTCAATATTCTTGACATCTCTAATCTTTGCCAGAGAATCAATAGCTGATTTTCTAATAGAACTTTCCGAATGATTTATAGCCTGCAACAAAGGTTCTACAACAACAGGATCTCCAATCATCCCAAGAGCTGTTGCGGCAATTCTTTGACGTTCCATATTTTCATGAGATAGATCTTCAAAGAAATGAGCAACCACATCTTGTGAACCGAGCAAAATCAAAGCACCCATGGCAGCTTCCTGTACATCGCTATATCTATCATCTAAGCCATCAAACAGAAAAGATATATCTGCCTCAGAACAAATCCATCCAAGTGCCGAAAATGCAGCTGCTCGAACATGTCCGATTTTATCTTGAGCCATGACTTTGAGGGGATCAATCATAGAAGAGTCTCCGGAAGCACCTAATGCAAATGCAATATTACACCTGACTTTTGAATCACTGTCATTTTTGAACTCTAAGAGTTTATGAGCAATTTCACCATCAATATACTGTTTTAATATATTGAGATATATAATTTTTAGTTCAGATGTAGCATTCGGGAATTGTTTCAAAATAGTACCCGAAGCAGGTGGTCCGATTTCTCCCAGCATTTTTACAATGGATTTAAGATCATCTTCTTCGACATGGTGCAGAACTTCCAAAAGTGAATTAAGCACGTTCTGACCGTACCAATGTTTGAGACGTCCAAGAGTAAATTGGGTTAACTTTTTATTTTTATTTTTGATCCCTTCAAACAAATAATTTGAAAACTTATCTAAAGGTAAATCCTGTTCAATGGTTCCCTTGTTTTGGATAGAGATATTTACAATCGCTGACATAGTTGATTCAGCAATAGACAAATCATCAGAATCAAGGAATTTCAATAAATGGTCAACAGAACTTTTATTACCAACTATTCCAACAGCATCAATGACAGCATATAAAATCATTGGATCATCGGTTTGTAAATATTCATAGAGATAATTTAGAGCTTGTTCACCACCAATTTTACCGAATGCCTCAACAACCTGCAACCGTACATCTTCGTTATTATTATATGCTTCAATTAAATTTGGAATAGCAATATCAGAACCTATTTCACCTAATGCTTCCGCAGCAGAACAGACAACATTTAGATTTTCATCATGTAACTTTTTGCTTACGGGTATTACGGAATCAGGAGATTTTATTAAACCGAGTATATCGACTACAAATTTACGAATATCATGGTCGTCATTATCTAATTCATTTATCAAAGCATTTATAGCACCTTCACCGATTTTGACAAGGATTTCAGAAGCTAAATTTCTACAGCCAATATCTTCGCTCCCCAAAAATTTAATCAAAAGTTGAGATGTAACATCACCTTTTATCTTAACTAAATATTCGGCTGCCAGTTCACGAATCCCCAAATCAGTATCTTCCAAAGCCATAACTAATCCGGCAACAGCTTCATCTTCGGTGCAGCTGCCAAGTTCATTCACTGCCTCTTCGCGAATATAGAAATCCGGAGATTGCAGTTTTTCCAGCAATTCTCCTATTTTTTCAATTACATTACTCATAGTCCACCAACATTTTCAAGTTATAGATTATTAACTGGCAGAAACAGATTGATACGATGCTAATGCTTCACTTTCAGATGTAAAGATTTCAAAAATATGAGAAAGCTGAGTTATTTCAAAAATTTCCTGAACATAACTTGCTAAATCTGAAAGAGTTAAGCGACCTTTGTGTAATCTTATGTCTTTCATAATAGAAACAAGTACACCTAATCCTGATGAATTAATAAAATCAACATCGGCAAGACTTAAATGGATTAGATTATTTTCTTTGTCCATTAATGCTTTAATTTCGTCCTTTAATCCGGCACCACTTGCTAAATCAAGACGTCCTTTTAAGCTCAATACTGCGACTGAATTTACTTCTTTTTTTGTGATTTCCATTTTGTCCTCCTGGAGGATTTTAAAAAGTTATTTCTTCTAATTTTCTTTCCATAACAATTGATACTTTTGTGCCGCCATTTTCAGCTTCAGTAAAGCCGGCATGATTGGCATAATGGCGAATAAGATCAATTCCACGACCATTTGAACCATATAATTCCGACGGTTTTTTCGTTTGAATTTCTTTTAGCCCTAGTTCGCCTTCATCAATGATGTCGGCAATTAATTGTTTTTTATTAATAGTTACTTGTAGATATATCTTCTTTTGAGGATTTAGCTGATTTCCATGCAAAAGAGCATTTGTAAAAGCCTCAGAAATAACCAGCATAAATTCATATCTTTCAGGATTTACTATATTATTCTCCGTTAGAATAAATGCTAAATCGCTAAGCATTTTTTCTTCTGAGTCTAATACCGATAAATATATAAAACTATATGTTGTCATTTTACTCCGCTTTTACCTGTAAGATTGTAAAATCATCTATCATGTCTTCAGCACATCCTTCTGTAAATGTATCGACCCACTCTTTAACTTTAAGACAAAATTCTTTTGGAGGAAGGTGATATTCATTCGAGAACACAAGTTCTGCTCTTTCTCTGCCAAAAAGTTGACCCTGGTCATCGGCAGCTTCGGTCAGCCCATCTGTAAACAAAAAGAGCCTGTCTCCTGTTTTAAATGGTTGTTCACCTTGCTTGAAAGAAATATCAGGAAATTGACCGATAATCGGTCCCCCCACTGCTAACTCAACAACTTTATGCTCCGTAACATCATAAAATAATCCGGGTAGATGACCGGCATTACAAAAGGTAATTTTCATGTCATCAAAATCAAATTTACAGAAGAAAAGAGTCACAAACATTTCTCTATCTTTTATAATCTCATTTGCCAAAAGATTATTTGTTGTCTCAGCTAATTCTGCAATTGAAATATCTTTATTTTGTTTCAAAGTGGATTTGATAATTGCCGAGGCTGCCGACATAACAAGTGCTGCCGGAACTCCTTTGTTAGAGACATCCCCCATAATAACTACAAATTTATTATTCTCTAAAATTACAACATCATAAAAATCACCGCCGACATCACGGGCAGGAAAATATACAGCACCAATTTCAGCACCTTCTATATGGTCAATATCTTGAGGAAGTATTGTTTCTTGAATCTGCTTGGCAATGATCATTTCCTGTTCAACCTTTTGGGTTGCCAATCGCTCCTGCATTAATATTGAATTTTCTATTGCAACCGCAACAAAGGAGAGAAGCATTTCAAGCATATCTTTATCATCATCAGTATAGTTTGAACCATCTGTTTTATTTATAATAATCATCGTGCCATAACAGGTTTCAGATGTTTGAATCGGTGCAGATATAATTGATTCAAGTGCCATTCCTTCTTCAGAACGAACACCAAGAGATTTTAAAATAACGGTTTCACGATTATTATAACAATAAGAAGCAATATCAACATCATCTTCATACATCAAAGTTTTCAGAAATTCTTCATTAACTCCCCATGACGCTTTTCCTACGAGCTTATTATTTTCATCAAGAAGAATCCCGCCGACTTCACCATTTACCAATCGAATTGACATCTCCATGACAACCGACAAAACAGCATCTATTTCATGAATTGATGTAATCACTGTCCCCATCAGGGCAAGATCTTTCAGATTTGCTTTATGTTCTGCAAACCTGCTTTCTAATTCATCATATTTATTTTCTAAATTTAAAATAGTTTCCATAATACCGAAGTATCGGCATTTTGAGAAAAAACATGATTAAATCAGTGATTTTATTGGGGTTTTTCCTAATAAATGAGTAAATATTAAAGACAGATTCTATCTTTTTTTGAATTTAAGACGGATAGACACACCTTCAAAACCAAATTCTTTGCGAAGTTGATTTGAAAGATAGTTCACATACGCCTTATCTATCAGTTCAGGAAAATTTGAGAAAAATATAAATGTCGGAGGGGCAACTTCAGATTGAGTCAAATAATAGAAACGAATGTATTTACCTTTTTTGGCAGGCGGATGGGTACGATTCGTAGCTTTTTCTAAAAAATCATTTAATTCAGGTGTGGAAATACGTTTCAAGTTTTCATCATGTGTATTTTTTAATAATGAGATAACCTTGCCAAGTCTCTGCCCTGATAATGCTGATATATATATTAACGGAATATATGAATACATTGAAATAATATCTTTTATATCCTGTGTAAACTTATCGGCTGTATGTGTATCTTTTTCAATTAAATCCCATTTATTAACAGCAATAACAGCAGGACGACGCATTGATGTAACCTTATCCAAAATCCGCTGATCCTGACTTGAAACTTTCTCGGTGGCATCTATTAATACCAAAGCAACATCTGATGCTTCCAAGGCACGATCTGTTCTCAAAGTTGTATAAAATTCAACAGATTCCTGTACTTTATATTTTCGACGTAACCCTGCTGTATCAACCAATGTAAATCGATCGCCGTCAAATTCAAAAGGTGTGTCAACCGAATCACGGGTAGTCCCGGCAATTGGTGAAACTATCAATCTGTCATACCCGACTAACTTATTAATAAATGATGATTTCCCGACATTTGGACGACCGACTAATGCGATACGAACAGTGTTTGAACTATCTAAAGAATCAGGAGCCTGTTCTGGAAGTGCTTCAACTAATTTATCAAGCAGTTCACCAACTCCCAATCCGACTGTTGCCGATACCGGTACAGGTTCTCCCAAACCGAGTTTCATGAATTCATATATTTGTAATTCCGATTCCTGATTATCAACTTTATTTGAAATCAGTAGACATCTTTTCTTTTCTTTTTTTAAAGATTTGGCAATTTTCATATCAACAGAATCAATCCCAATATGTGAATCAACAACAAACAGAACAAGGTCTGATTCATTTATTGCAAAATCGGTTTGATCGGTAATTAATTTTTCCATTAAATCCGACGAATCAGGCACAATACCGCCGGTATCTATAAGATAAAATTCCTGTCCTGCCCAATCGCAGACAGCATAATTTCGGTCACGAGTTACCCCCGGTTGTTCATCAACAACAGCTATTCTTTTTTGAAGAAATCTGTTAAACAACGAAGATTTACCGACATTTGGACGACCGATAATTGCTACGGTTGGGATTTTCAATTGTACACCTCTTTTAATGTCTCCGCCAAATTATATTGACCGATAACAACTTCTTTGTTCAATGCTGTTGTAAACTGTTTTAGCGAAAGATTATCTAAAAAAAGATCATCGTTATTAATACAGTTTGGAGGAAGCAGAACGGTATCAAAATCTTCATGTTTTATCCGAGCCTGCCTTAGCATATCCTGTCCGGTCAAAAGTCCTGAAACAGTTACTTGTGTACCCCAAAACTTATTTTCTACAGGAATAATTTCAAGATTGAGATTCAGTTCATTTTGGATATACGGTAATATCTCTTTTGATAAAAATGGATACGCTGAATAACCGGTTAAAAACAAAACCCGTTTGTCTGATTTCAATGTTTTTAGTTTTGCTTTACGATAGTTAAACATAGTGATAAACTCGCGTACCATACCGATACCGTTTTCAAATTGTGACATATCTTCATAAGTATGACGTGCAGGAAACGGTCGTTTTGCTTCAACATAAAATTCATCTGATGCCCATACAAAACGGGTACCATATTTATCTAAAAACTCTTTTTGTCTTTTTTCTATATAGTCAATTATTTCAGCTGCTTCATCTGTACGATAATTTCTTAGATTAGGAAGATGTTCCCGATACTTAGTCAATCCAACCGGAACAACAGCAAGTGTTTCAACATCGGGACAAAGTTCAGAAAGTTGATTGATAGTTTTCTCTAAATATTTCCCGTCATTTACACCGGGGCAAAGAACAACTTGGGTATGCACCGTAATTCCATTTTGAGTCAAATATTTTATCGTCGGAATTATAGGTGCGAGTTTTTCGTTTTTCAACATACACCTGCGAAGAGTATCATCGGACGCATGCACCGAAACATAAATCGGAGACAACCGCTGTTCAATAATTCTATCTAAATCTTCTTGAGTTGTATTTGAAAGAGTAACAAAATTACCATGAGTAAACGAAAGACGGTAATCTTCATCTTTTACATACAATGCTTTCCGCATCCCTTTAGGATGTTGATGCACAAAACAAAAAATACAACTATTACGGCAAACCTTAATTCTACCGTCATCTAAAGTCAGCCCAAGATCATCAGTATAGAAATCTTCAAAGTCAAAAACAATCTCCTCACCTTTGGTATCAGCAAAAACAATACTAATATTCTCATCAGTTGTTTTAAACCGAAAATCTATTGAATCAATAATTTCGCTGCCGTTGACAGATTTTATTGTGTACCCCGGACGTACATACCCAAAAAGAGGTGAATCCGGTTCTACTGCTGAAATTTTCATACTAACCTTATATCACGTTAAACTGATTATTGCTTCCAATGCTCTATTCAGCCCACAATGTATCATTTAATTTGTTTTTGTCAACATATACTCTTTTAAGTTGTTGGAAGAATAAAAGTTGAAATAAGGTAGGTTGAGCTATTTAGTCTTTATTTTTATCTCTTTGCGTAATTCTAACTACTATAATTGAAACTTCATAGAGAAAATAAAGCGGAACAGCGAGCAGAAGCTGCGTAAAAACATCAGGTGGAGTAATTATTGCCCCAACAACTAAAATAACGACAATAGCGTATCTTCGTCCTTTGGACAGCATCTTTGAGTTGATAATCCCGATTTTGCCCAAAAAGTAGCTCAATAACGGCATCTGAAAACCAAAGCCGAATGCCATAAGCAGCAGCCCAACAAAGCTGATATAACTGCCGATTGTTATAGTGTTTTCTATCTGTTCTCCGGCAAATCCAATTAAAAAGGCAAATGATACCGGCAAAACAACTTTAAAACAAAAAGCTGCTCCGATTAGAAATAAAATCGTAGAAATAAGCACAAGCGGAATAATCATCATTCGTTCTTTTTTGTAAAGACCGGGAGCAATAAATGCCCACAGTTGATAAAAAACAAACGGGAGAGAAACTAATACTCCAACAATAAGAGATAATTTGATATAGGCGTAAAATGTTCCTGTGACGGCAATATTATACAGTTTAACATCGCCAAGAGGAATCCGTACAAAATCGACAAGATAATGAGCAAAATTAAAAGCAACAAAAGCACAAACAATCACCGCTAAAACCGATTTTATCAACCTCCATCGGAGTTCTTCCAAATGGTCTAAAAACGGCATTGAGTTATTGCTTTTTATAATACCGTCTTCTAATCTGTCATGTTTTTGTTCATCCATACGTCTGCAAATGTCAGAAAAATTATAGCTTTTGTCAATGAGTAAATTAAGTAGGTCAAGCTCCCTGCAGTCTTGACTTTTTTTAATAGTAGGTCGCGGTTCCGTTGGTTTGAAATCGTCAGATTTCAAAATCGAGAAACCCGACAAAATATGAAAGTTTAGTAAATAACGATGTTGGGTTTTTCCATGACAGAATCTAACTATTCTATATTGTCAGAACCCAACCTACAAGACAGTATCTACACTTACTACTCCAACAGCTTTTTCATCTCCTTATAGATGACCAGCAATACTAATATAATAATTAGTACCACCACAAGTTGTTTTGGTTCCAAACCCTATAGCATCATTACGAATAATAACCTGATTGGGAGCAATGCGTTCAACATCTTTCGGATAACATCTCAATGCAGAATTATCATATTGTACTATAATTTTATGAGGGTTTACAATCTTTAGCAAGATAAATGATGACGGCAACAGTATTGACTCTACTGAATTATCTTGTGGTTTTTTTATTAAAAATTCTTCGCCAACTCTTACAATTGATTCAGATGTTTTTTTTACAGAACCTCCGTCCCCTCCACTCTCAGAAGATATTGTTAAGAGTATTTTATTTAGATTTCGTCTTTTTAAATGTTCAAGTGATTTCTGTTTCTTAACTAAACTCACATCACCATCTGTTTTATAAGAAAATACCGATGTCTTTGATTCAATTGTGAGTTTATAATAATCAGGATGCGTGCAATTAAAAATTCCTATTCCAGGCATGATTCTATTTATTTGGCATTCATAATTACCTTGAGAATCCGAAACTGCTGTCAATACTGTGTCTAATAACTCAAATCTAATCTCTGCTCCTTCTATAGGCAATTTACTTTTAGTATCTATTACATGTCCCGTAAGTATTGAACGCCTCATTTGCGATTTAGAGATTTGGAAGCTTGAGAACTTTTGGGAAGTTTCAACTTTAATACTAATTGGTTTTAGCCAAACAGAAATCTCCATTGTCGTATCATTGGCGACCAAAACAGACTTTATAGTTTCACTATGATAATCTTGATGTGAGAATTTCATAGAATGATAACCGACCTCTACAATTATTCCAACCCTTTTTGTATTATGAGGTATAAATGAGATTGAGTCATCAATAGTTGTTACAACATCACTAATAGGATCACCCGTAGTGACATCAAAGACCCTTGCCTTTATCTCTCCCCCAGGTAAAACAATTATAGGATTTGTCATCGCATGATCATAAATACTTAAAACAATGACTACCCAAACTATAATGAATAAGTATTTATACATCATTAATCCTTATAGAAAAAACAATTTATACATAATAAAAACGAATCAGAATTTTATTTGTTGAATATTTTATCAAAAAATCAATAAAGATTTATAGTTAGAAAAGCATTCAAGCTGCTACTCCAACAGCTTTTTCATCTCTTCTAAAAATTCTTCTTTATCTTTAAATTTACGATACACCGACGCAAACCGAACATACGCTATTTCATCAACAGGACGAAGCTTTTCCATCACCATTTCGCCGATTTCTTGTGATGATATTTCGTTTTTGTTTTTGCTTTTTATATTCTGTTCAATTTCTGATGTCATCGTATCGATTTCTTTAGGAGAGACAGGACGTTTATTGCAGGCGAGTTTGATACCATAGAGCAGTTTATAACGGTCATAAGGTTCCCGCCGATTATCAGATTTGGTCACAGTCAAAGTTCCCTGCTCAACATATTCGTAAGTAGTAAACCGTTCTTTGCATTTAAGACATTCTCGACGACGGCGAATGGCAGCGTTGTCTTGCGACGGACGACTATCGACTACTTTATCTTCTTCATGTCCACACTTCGGGCATTTCATTTATTTGTTATTCTCATCTTTTTATTTTTTCATTTTGATTCTAATCAACTAGTATACATTAATCAATCTATTTCTCCTGTAGGGTTCAGGCCTGCCTGAACCTCTCTTAGGAACAGGCAGGCCTGTTCCCTACAACTATAAAATCATTTTTGAATAATAATTTTTATCTATTATATTTGCTTTTTGATTTTCTATATCCAGAGACCATTTTAAGGGATTATTTTGAATATACTCTCTCATATTTATTAAAGTTTTTTCATTTCTTATAATATGATCATAGTATGATTTTTGCCAACCAAAATCAAACTCAGACTCAGACTCTCTCGCTAATTTAGTAACAGACGACTTATAAGAACCAACAACAACAGACAATAATTGTTTTCTTGTATGGGCTTTAGTTGAATTATCATCAAGTATAATTATTATTCCATGTACATGATTTGGCATAACAACAAATTCATCCAGCTCTATTCCCTCATGATGTTGAGGTAATTCTAACCATTTATTTTGAGAATATTGCCCTATTATAGATAATTTCATTTTATCATTAATAACGTTTCCAAAAAAATTAAATTTATTAGCAGTACAGATTGTAATAAAATAAAACCCTGCCGAATTGTAGTCATATCCTTTTAGTCTATTTGGTTTTCTTCTATAAAAAGTCATATCATAAAATTCTTTATCTTTGTAGGGTTCAGGCCTGCCTGAACCTCTCTTAGGACAAGCATGCCTGTTCCCTAAAAATAAATTTGTTCACCTACTATAATTCCTGCGTGACGCAACGCAGAATCAAAATCTTCTGAACCATTTATTATTTGATAAATCTTATACGCTCTGTTATCTTTTTGTTTGTAGGGTTCAGGCCTGCCTGAACCTATTATAACATTTAATTCTCTTAGGAACAGGCTTGCCTGTTCCCTACAAAACCATTATTTCATATAAAAAGTATTTATACGAAATCTATTTACTAACCTCTCTTCCTAATTTATTTTCGATTGATTGCACTTTACCAACCATTCGTTTTTTGGCTCCCTTGCGGTCATCAATAGTAATAGAAATATAAATACGCTCGTGTCCTTTGCGGCGTAGCATCAGTCTCGCTTTGTTAATAACAGCCATCACTTCATTCCACTCCCCCTCAATACAAGTCGCCATCGGAGTCAGTTTATATGCCAACCCTGACTTATCTATTATATCAATTACTTTGGCAACATGTTCAGAGACCGAGGCGGATTTCCGTTTAGAACCACTCGGAAACATGGTAAGTTGAAAAAGCATCGCCTATCCCTCTTGTCTTTCTTTATAGAGCGGAAATTTTTCGCAGAGGGTAGATACTTCATCAGAAATCTTCGCAAGCTCATTTTCTTTACGACGGTTCTGTATCGCTCTATCAATAAAGTCAGCTATCTGAACCATTTCAGGCTCTTTCATTCCGCGGGTTGTAATAGCAGGAGTACCGATACGAACACCGGAGGTAACAAACGGTTTTTCAGGGTCAAACGGAACCGTATTTTTATTGACCGTCATCCCTGCTAAATCAAGTGCCTTCTCAACTTTTTTACCGGTCACTTTGGGAATATCAATAAATGACAAAAGCATAAGATGCGTATCAGTTCCACCTGAAACAAGTTTATGTCCTTTAGATGCTAACGCTTCTGAAAGAGCCTTAGCATTATTTATAACCTGTTGCTGATATATTTTAAATTCATCGGTGAGAGCTTCTTTAAATGCCACCGCTTTGGCGGCGATTATATGCATCAGCGGTCCGCCTTGAATCCCCGGCATAACAGTGCGGTCAAGGTCGGCAGCATACTGTTCTTTACACATGACCACCCCACCGCGAGGACCCCGAAGTGTTTTATGTGTTGTTGATGTTACAAAGTCCGCAAGTGGAATCGGCGACGGATGTACCCCTGCTGCAATAAGTCCGGCAATATGAGCAATGTCTACCATCATGTATGCACCGACCGCATCGCACGCTTCACGAATTTTTTCAAAATCCCAAAACCGAGGATACGCCGAGGCACCGGCAACAATCATTTTCGGCTTGTATTTTTTAGCTTGGTCTATCAGTTTCTCATAGTCGATAGTTTCAGTTTTCGGGTCAACTTGATACCCCTCAAACTTGTACAATTTCCCTGAAAAGTTAATCGGATGACCGTGGGTAAGATGCCCGCCATGAGAAAGGTCAAGCCCCATCACTTTATCCCCCGGCTCTAAAACCGTAAAATATACCGCCATGTTTGCCTGCGAACCGGAATGAGGCTGCACGTTAGCATGGTCGCATCCAAAAATCTGTTTGAGCCTGTCACGGGCAATATTTTCGGCAATGTCAACAAATTCACAACCGCCATAGTATCTCTTGCCCGGGTAGCCCTCGGCATATTTGTTGGTCATCACCCCGCCGGCAGCTTCCATAACAGCTTCTGATGTAAAATTTTCAGATGCAATAAGTTCGAGCTTGGTAGTCTGACGGTTGGTTTCTTGAGAAATTGCTTGATATATTTCCGGATCTAATTGTTTTAAATATGACATAATAAACACTCCATATAGTTAATGTATACAGAGCGAATGTAATGCTTTTCGGTCTTGAGGTCAACGGACTTATCTATTGGAATTTATATAAAAAAACAGAAAAAATATATAACTCTGCCTATATATATATTGAATCCTGTTTTTTGAGAAAAATTTTATCAGGTTTAATGTTCCTGCCTAAAACATTCGTCTACTTGAATCCAACGGTCTTGAAGAGAGGAGTCATTGATAAATTGTTCAATTATACTTTTCACTTCTGGAGTTACCGACTCAATTTGCAGACCGGCTTCATGGTACCCATCTAACTCTGATTCTTTACTCCAAATTACAGATGCATCAAATCTAATAACTTTCTCCCGAAAGTTGATATTGGGAATCATCATCGAAAAATGAAACGGTCGGTCTGTCCGAAACGGATGTGTGCTGCGAACTTTCATTCCCTCCGATGAAATATCTATAACCCGTCCGCATTCTGTCTTGCTTGAATCCGAGATAATTTTTACAAATGATATAACCTTAGAGCGATTTGTTAATCTAATATGATCCATACATCCTCCTTATGGTTGTTTATACATACGTCCGTTGTAAGTTTATTCTAAAATTACTTTTATTGAAACTCAAGATGGTTATAATTCAAAGCGAAGTGATATGTTACTCTATTATAATATCGCAGAATATCCATATTATGCAAGGTTTAAATAGCTGTTTTACGTAAAAAATATCTATTAGATTCAATTTTATGCTGTTTTTAGAGGAGTATGAGGGGTTTCCCTATACCTTAAACGGATTATTTTGGATATAATGCCTTATCAATTTAAGAGAATATTCATTGCGAATGATGTGGTCGTAATACGATTTTTGCCATCTGAAATTTATTTTTATTTTTTCTTATTAATTTCTCTTGTGACACCAGATTTAACCCCACCTGCAATATTAGGTAATAATTGATTTTGTCTTTTTATGTTTGCGGAACAGGCAAGCCTGTTCCGCTAAGTTATGACCCTACATTAAATCTTGATTAGCCAAAGATTTACTTTGACTAATCCCCCAACATCTTCCCCCGCTACCCCTCTTCAGCCATGAATTTTTCAATACGACGCAAATGCCGTCCCGCTTCAAACTTGGTATTAAAAAACTGCTTGAGAATTTCTTCAAGCTCTTCTTCGGGAGTATATTTTTGAGAAAGAGCTAACACATTGGCATTATTGTGAAACCGAGTTAGATGTGCCATCTCGGCGTTGACCGCAAGACCGGCACGGATACCTTTGACTTTGTTTGATGCCATAGCCATACCATTTCCAGTCCAGCAAATATTAACACCATAGTCAACCTCACCGTCAGCAACCGCATGGGCAACTTTGAGACCAAAATCAGGGTAGTCAACAGAATCTTTACTATCTGTACCAAAGTCTATGACTTCATAGCCAAAGGTTTTAAGAATCTCTTTGACTTTTTCTTTCCACTCAAACCCGGCATGATCTGAACCAACCGCTACTCTCATTAGACTGTTACCTTTTTATATTCAGGAATATAGGTCAACCAATTATATTTATCTTCAGCACGACCCTCTAAAATATCAAACAATGCTTTTTGTATAGATTTTGTAATAGGACCACATTTGCCGCTTCCTATTTTAATTTTATCTACTTGTGATATTGGTGTGATTTCTGCAGCCGAGCCGGTAAAGAATACTTCATCAGCAAGATAAAGTGCTTCACGAGGAATATTTTGTTCAACAACTTTAATTCCCAAATCTTGTGCAATTTTAATAACAGAACGGCGTGTTATCCCCGGCAAAATCGATGCTGAGAATGTCGGAGTAATCAGAGTTCCTTGGCGAACTAAAAATATATTTTCACCCGAACCTTCAGAAACATTACCATAAACATCTAAAGCAATACCTTCAACATAACCATGCGAAATCGCTTCAAGTTTGATAAGCTGAGAGTTCATATAGTTTGCTCCCGCTTTTGCCATCGCAGGCATTGTGTTAGGAGCAATACGGTTCCACGATGAAACACAGACTGAAACACCATTTTCTAAAGCATCATCACCAAGATATTTTCCCCACGGCCATACTGCAATAGCTAAATCTACCGGACAATTCGACGGGTCTACTCCAAGAGTACCATACCCGCGATATGCAACCGGACGAACATAGCCTTCGGCTAAATTGTTGATTCCGATAATATCTAAAGTTGCTTGGTCTATTTCTTCTGCTGACCAACGCATTGGCATTCGGTAAATTTTTGCTGAATCTAAGAGTCTGGCTGAATGTTCTTCAAGCCTGAAACAAACCGAACCTTTATCTGTTTTATAGACTCTCATTCCTTCAAAAACTGATGAGCCGTAATGGACAACATGGGAACAGACATGAATCTTGGCATCATCCCATTTAATCATTTCACCGTTCATCCAAATATATTCAGTAGGTTTCATCTTGAGGTAACCTCCTTGTAGCTATATAATTTTATAATTTTCATTGATATATAATAATGAAATTTCCGAAGAAATTCAAACGAAATCATAAGATTGTTACAATTTTCACAAAATAATACCTATATCAATGCGTTGTCTCTTTCACTACTTAAACACATTATATCTCTATATGTTCCAACAATTTATAAGAACAGTAGAACTATTATTTAATACCGTCAATAAATTTCCATACTAACGGAAGAATAGCCGATGCGACCGCTATCTTAAGTATTGCACCCGGAACAAACGGAATGAATCCCATGGCAAAAAGTGTTTCTGAGGGGACAAAAAATGAAAGCTGGGCAAGTCCCGTTACAAAAATTAGAGCAGTACCCAAAATCATTGCAATTGTAGTTTTTCCAATATTTTTATCCCATCCTTTATCGGCAAGATAGCCTACCAAATAGGCAGATACAGCAAAACCGACCAAATACCCGCCGGTAGGACCGATAAATTTGACAATACCTGCAGTACCGCCCGCAAAGACCGGCAGACCTATCGCTCCTTCTAACAAATATGCCATCACAACAGCTGTTCCACGAACACGTCCAAGTGCCATCGCAACTAACAAAATTCCGAATGTCTGACCGGTAATAGGAACAGGTGAAAATGGAACAATGATTGAAAGATATGAACATATTATCAAAATTATATTAAATGCTGCTAAATGACCTAATTCTGCTATAATTGAGTTTGGTTGTATTTTGCTGTATATTGCTGTTGTATTTGTCGTCATAGTTTCTCCTGTTAACGGCTAACTTATTTCCAAAGAATGTAAAATATTTTCAATATTAACACAAGTAAGATTATTAAGTCATACTGAGCTAAATCAAAGTATAACTTATAGAATAAGGGAACTCATTTTACTCCCCTCTGTTATATGATTAACAAGGAGACAATTATGAAATATAAAATATTATTAGTTATTCCAATATTTATTTTTATCGGAATGAACGTATTTTCATCAGAGACAAACAACAAAGAAAAAAGCGACAGCAAAAAAAGCGGAGAAAAAGTGTCAAATATGAATCATAAAAAAGCAACATTCGGTGCCGGATGTTTTTGGGGCGTAGAAGCTATCTTTCAAGAATTAGATGGTGTCGTGGCAACATCTGTCGGATATATGGGCGGAAATACAGAAGACCCAACCTATCAGGATGTCTGCTACTCCGAAACAAACCACGCCGAAGTATGCGAAATTGTCTATGACCCCAATGTTATCAGCTATACTGATCTGCTTTCTGTATTCTTCTCTCTCCACGACCCTACTACTCTCAACCGTCAAGGACCTGATGTCGGCACACAATACCGTTCGGCTATTTTCTACAACGATGATGATCAAAAAGCACAAGCCTTAGATGCACTCAAGCAGATTGAAGATGGGAAATTTTTCACTCGACCTGTTGTGACCGAAGTTACCAAAGCGGCAACATTCTATAAAGCTGAAGACTACCATCAGTCATATTATCAAAACAAAGGCATCACTCCTCACTGCGGAATCGGCTCTGTAAATGTAAAACTCAAAGAGATGGAGTAGATTTATCCCATTGCTAAAAAAATAAATTAGAACTATTTATAAAAAGTATATTTAAAACTACACATAGAACTCAAAATTTATCAATCTTCATCATTATTATTATTTCGTTTTGCCATAAATTCTTTATGAAACTGTCTTATTTGTTCCTCATGAATTTTCGCGAACTCTTTTCTTGCTTTCTTGACTTCAACAATAATTTTCAAAAGCAAAAATGCACAGACTAATACCCCAACCCCCAAGCCGACCAATAACAGCATAAATTCATTACTCATACTCTACCCTTGTTTTTTGTTTAATAATAATTAGATTTAATTATTAGCAAAATCTATTCTTCAAATTGATTCTTTCTCATTTTCCTAACCTCAACTATGGTCTTAATTAGCAAAAAAACAGATAACAATACTCCTGCCCCTAAACAAACTAACAATAAAATAAATTCACTACTCATATCTGAACCCTTATATAAATAATAATTTACATTTACGTATTATATAAAAAGTTTTTATCACCCACCAATGCCACTATGCAATTTTGCGAGCAAATAGGAGTTTTATGGTTCTTATTTTATTATTGACAATCATTACTATTTTAGTTTTAATTAACCATAATTAAATTAAAACGCAATAAAAAAAATCAGGTGAAGATGTCAAAAATTCCGCAACAACTGATTCCCTTAGCCATTATTCTGGTTATTGTCATCGGTGTATTCATTGCCGCCACCGACATGTTTGTTCCAGAATCTTTTGGAAAACTGGGTCATTTTCGAGCTGATGCCATACAAGAGAATATGGCGTTAGAACAAGTGTATGCCGGCTCTGATGCATGCTATGATTGTCATGATGACATTGTTGAGACAAAATCAAAATCATACCACAAAGGATTGGCATGTGAAGTTTGTCATGGAGCGGCTATGAAACACATTGATAGTCCGGAAGATTTTATTCCGAATGCACCTCGCGGACGTGGTTATTGTCCCTTGTGCCATGGGTATAATCCTTCAAGACCGTCAGGTTTTCCACAGATTATAGCCGACCGTCATAATCCGGGGAAGGCATGTATGTCATGTCATAACCCGCATAACCCATTGCTGCCTAATGCTCCTGAAGAATGTGCGGCATGCCATAGAGAAATTTCAAATTTAAAAATGCTTTCGCACCACGCCACTTTACCATGTACACAGTGTCATACAATTGAAAAAGGTCATAAAACCTCTCCAAAATTTTCAAAGGCACACAAACCTACTGATAATACAACATGTGCAAATTGCCATGAAAAAGGGTCTTCAGTAAATAAAGATGCCCCAAAATTAAATACTGAAGAACATTCAGAACGATATCTCTGCTGGGATTGTCATTACCCACATTATCCGGAGGCAAACTAATGAAAAAAGAAAATAAAACAATTCGTCCGGAAATTGAAAGAAGAGCATTTTTAAAAAACTGCTCAAAAACACTTCCAAGCTTATTATTTCTCGTTGCAAGTTTTGATGTACAATCTATTTTAGCCCAAGAAAACAGCTCCTATGATGCCTCAAAACATAACTATGCTATGGGAATTAATATACATAAATGTATAGGCTGTGCAAGATGTGCCGATGCTTGTAAAACTGAAAACAAAGTTCCGAGAGAACCTCACTACTTCCGTACATGGGTAGAAAGATATGTTATACCTGAAAATGGAGAACCAATTGTTGACAGCCCTAATGGTGGCATAAACGGTTACCCCGAAATTTATGAAAAAAGAAACATTGACAGCACATTCTTTGTACCAAAACTTTGTAACCACTGCATAAACGCTCCATGTGTACAGGTTTGTCCGGTCGGAGCAACATTTGCAACAGAGGATGGTGTCGTATTGGTTGACCCAAAATGGTGTGTCGGATGTCGTTACTGTATTCAAGCATGTCCGTATGGAGCACGTTATCTAAATCCTACAACAGAAGTTGCCGACAAATGTACTTTCTGCTATCACCGCATTACCGACGGTAAACTTCCGGTTTGTGTAGAAATATGTCCGACACAAACAAGAATTTTTGGGGAAAAAGGAAAAAAGAGTTCTCCACTTCGTCGATTCTTTAAATTCAATGATATTCATACATTAAAACCGGGTCTGAATACAAAACCTAAAGTATATTACGCCGGTTTAGACGGGGAGGTTATATAATATGTTAACTTTGATTATACCTTTGTTAAACAGTATCCCCGGTTTATCGGGATATATTTTCCCGAATGAATATGAACTACAGTGGTCAATTTTAATTGTTATTTACCCATATCTGACAGGATTAGTCGCCGGTGCATTTATCTTGGCATCGCTTGAAAGAGTCTTTAAAGTTGAGGCGTTGAAACCGATTTACAGACTTTCACTATTAACAGCCTTAGCATTCATGTTTATCGCTCCTCTTCCTCTTCTTGCACATCTTGGACACCCTGAACGGTCTTTTGAAATGTTTTTAACTCCACACTCATCATCAGCAATGGCAATGTTTGGATTTGTGTATGCTTGGTATCTGATGGTTGTGTTACTGTTGGAAATATGGTTTGACTATCGTAAAGATATTGTAATTTGGTCAAATGAGAAAACAGGATTCATGAAATATCTTTATAAACTTCTAACCTTAGGAGCAACTGATATTTCTGAAAAAGCAGTAGCATTTGATAACAAAATTGGCAAGATTATCACTATCATAGGAATCCCTTCTGCCTTTTTACTCCATGGATATGTAGGCTTTATTTTTGGTTCTATTAAGGCAAATCCGTGGTGGAGTTCTGTGCTGATGCCTATTGTATTTTTATTCTCTGCCATTGTATCAGGTATAGCACTCATGTTGATTGTATTTATGATTACGTCAATGATACGCTGGAAATCTATCAGTATGAAATGTCTTAACAAGCTTGCCGAACTACTTTTCTATACAATGCTTGTTGACTTCACATTAGAACTCTTGGATTTTATCCACCGCTTATATGAATCCGAAGAGTCGATAACCATTCTCTCTCAAATGATTTCTAACCGACTATTTATTTCTCTAATTATTACCCAGATTATAATTGGTTCTCTAATCCCTATGTTAGGATTGATATTCGGACGGTTTGGAAAACTCCCTGATGAATTACGCCGTATGATATATTTTATCTCTGCTATATTAGTACAAGTTGGTATTTTCTCAACCCGTTGGAATGTTGTCATAGGCGGACAATTATTTTCGAAATCTTTTAGAGGATTGACGACTTACAAACTTGACATCTTCGGTCTTGAAGGACTCTTAGTGTCTGTTGTCTTGTTAGTTGCCCCAATTGGGATTCTATGGGTGCTTACAAAAGTTCTCCCTCCATGGGATACTGATGCAGAAGTTGCCAAGCAAGTAAAAGATATGTCAGCTGATGCTACTACTGAATCAATATAATTGGTATTAAACAGATTTTTATAAACAATGAGTCGGAACCAATTAAGCTTCGACTCTTTGTTTTAAAACTACTCTTACAATGAAATGATTATTTTTCTCTGCTTATATTTAGAATTAGACCGAAGCTACAAAAAAGGCGGAACCGCTAAGGGGTTCCGCCCATACGATGTTTTTATTCTAGAGAAGTAACAATAATACAAACAATTTCATATAATTAACTACGAGTTTTTTTGGCTACAATAATAATATAATCTGATAAGCAGAATTTCTTAATAGTTGAGATTACAAGATTATTAATTATTCCAGACTTTCCATCTTTGTAAAGATGTGACCATGACTCAAAATGTAAAGGAGTAAAACCAACAGCTTCCACAAGTTTCGAAAGGCTTCTCTTATTAAACGAAAAGAGATGCCATGGAAAACCAAAATGACCATAATTATTGTTTTTTATTCCTGTCCTGCATTTTACCGATTTGAATCTATTTGAAAGACCTGCTAAGTTTGGTACTTGTGCAAAAATGAAACCACCAGGTTCTAAAACACGCTCACATGCCTTAAGAGTTTCAATCGGGTCATACAGATGTTCTAAAACATCCCAAATAACTACAGCTTTGTAAAGTGTTTGTGGATAATAATCTTCTAACTTGAGGTGATGGATAGGTATTTTTTAAATATTTCCGGCAATATCTGAAAGCATTTTGCTGATATCAATTCCCTCGCATTGTAATCCACTCCTATTTGCAGCAAGACAAAATACTCCACCTCCAATAAGAGTATATCCGAACTCGTGCGTCTTCCCATAATACATTATGAAAGTTAGAAGAATCAATGATACATAATTTATGACGATTTCTTCCTTTCTTAATTTTTTCTGATTACCCGCACTCATATTATTCTCCCATTCGTTTTTTATTTTCCAGTAACTGCTGGCTTAACGGTTTTAACGGTTCGGTTGAAAAAATCATCTCTATCGGAAGTTTAAATACTTCAGAAATACGAAACGCCAAATCAAGCGAAGGGTTGTATTCCTCTCGTTCCAGATACCCGATAGTCTGAAAATTTACACCTATTTTCTCTGCCAGTTCTTTACGGGAGATATTCCGCTCCTCACGCAGAACAGCAATTCGATTATACAGTTTTCTGTTATCCATATTGTCAATATAACTACTTGTTGTATATTTACAACAGCTTATTTTAAATAATTTCTACTTTTTTACTTTTTTTCTCGTTTCTTAGGTCATTTTGCATCATTAGCATCTCTCCCGCATAAAGTTACAGGGAAATGGCTTTTTTTGAGAAATGGCTTAAAGCCATTTCTGCTAATATTTTTTGTAGTGATTCTGTAATCCATTGCATTTCTCTTTCTCTCATGATTCTTTCATGTATAGAGAAATTTGTGGATTTAGGGTGATGTCGTATGAAATTTGTATAGGAAGTAGGAGCAGACGAGGGCATTTTTCCAATCACAAAAAGTTTTATATATATAAGATTTGTGTTATTATATATTATTGTTAATAAACTAATTTTTAAGAGAATAATTATATGGAAATTAAAGACACAGAAATATTAAGCCTTTCAAAAATTCTAATCAAAAAAGTATTAAAACATTTAAATAAATTGCATCAAGAAGGATTGATAAAAGAGCAAATAGTATCAAATCTTTCATTTGATTCAGAAACTATTAGATATATAGATGATAATAAGATGGACTTATCATACTTAAATCTATATATGATATGGGCATTAGACAAATCAGAAGACTACAAAAAATTTGAAAAGACCATCTCTGAATTTCCACAATTCAAAAGTAGAATGAATAAGATCGGAAGAGCACACGTCTGAACTCCAGTCACACTGATATATCTCGTATGCCGTCTTCTGCTTGAAAAAAAAAAAAAACAAATAAAAAACAACAAAAAAAAAAAAACAACAACACCCCTCGTTGTATCTTCTTCAGTAACATCGTATGTCACATCAGTCGATTCTCACC
>CALCCW010000172.1:0-4196 GCA_937900185.1 uncultured candidate division Zixibacteria bacterium
TTAGTTGGTAGAGGTGTAGATTTTTTTTTTTTGTCTTTATGTTTTTTTTTTTAATGATACGGCGACCACCGAGATCTACACTCTTTCCCTACACGACGCTCTTCCGATCTAGTACGATTAGCGGTCTCTTGGCAGGTTTGGCAGGGTTTATTTTGTTCATAGTTTCCATGGTTCTTGGTATTGCAGCTTTACAAATTTTAAGTCTTGCTATTCGAGTTATTGTCCTAAGAAGTTCAGGTATTATAGAAGCAATAGGCGAAGGAGTACAGCTTGTCAAACTGAATTTTGGAAAAAATACAGCAGCATTTTTTATTTTGCTCGCTTTTGGTTTTGCTTTTGCAATAATGATTGGAATTATGTGGTTAATTCTTAATTTTCCAATTGATACGATGATTCAGGCAATGCATTTAACATCTCTTCCGGCAATGATGGCTGCTCTGTTTATTGGACTACCGATTACTTTTGTAGTAGGCGGTTATTTTGGGGTTTTTGCAACAACTTTTATGACTCTTTTTTATATTGAACTGGTTGAGCCAAAACCTGAATCAGCATATTTTCCACAACCTCCTCAAATAGATACCGACCAATAAAAAGTTTGGTAATAAATTGAGCAATACTTCGACAAGCTCAGCATGACAAATTATAATTTATTGTCTTTCAAGTCACCCTGCCCGCTTAGGGGCTTGTTGATAAACCTATTAATGCGTCGTCGGGGGAACCCTTTCCCGACGATTAAACAGTCAGGAAGGGGTTCCTGACTGCTCAAGTTGTGACATTTTGGACTTTATCAACAAGTGCTTAGGCGGGGTCAAAGGGGACTTGATAAAGAATAAATATTTTACCTTGCTTTCATGCTCGAAACCTATTATTTCCTCTGTATGAAAAAAATATTATACATATTGTTATTTGCAACACTGAGCTTTAGTTCTTTATCTGCTCAAAACACATTTTATTCACTGTTTACTTTCAGTAATGAAATCCCAAAAGTAATTGTAAATGACCGTGCCTTTGATTTGCAAAAATCACTTTTCCCAAAGATGTACACAAATCGTTCACTTACAGCTGATATACGATGGGTTCAAAAAAACGACTCTGCTTTGACATCGTTTTGGGAAATTCAGGGTGATACAATACTTCATATTTTAACCGAACTGTCCGGTATTGAATGGGAAGAAAAAGAATTTGACTTGTACTTGCTTCGGTATTATCCCCAAATTGGTTCTTCCTCTCCATTGATTCTTCCGCTTGGAGGAATTAACAACGGTACTTTTATTGAATCTGCCCCTGATATCCAGAAACAAAAACTGCTCTTGATATATTTTCTTGCCAAACGAATGCTGCTGCAGGCAGACCGCCCCGGCGATGCCGAGAAACTTTCAATAAGTTATCATCCTTTGATGCGTAAAACCCCATACCGGTTTGATAATTTAGCGATGCTGTTAGCTCTGACAACATCGTATTCTGTTATGGGTGTTGACACAACCTACGACATTACCCAATCTGCATTTTGGAAAAATAAATTTCCGGGACGAAAAATATTTGAAGAATATTTTGAACGTGACTGGATTTTAACACCTGAAAAAACATTGTCTGACTGGATTGCAAGCGAACCGACCCGTTCACGTTTGGTAACAGTTACCCGTACTCCCCGTATGAAAAAATCAGATAAATATCAGAAAAAAAGAACTTTTGTCGAAGATATTCCCTTAAAAGGGAAATTTGGGTTTGCTGTTACCCTCAACGATGCCGGACATCCGACTGTCACCAAAATAGATGAATACCGTCTTGCCTATGCATGTGGACTGCGAGCAGATGATGTTATCAGACGTGTTGATGATAAAATAGTGCGAAACCATAAACAGATTATAGAATATCTGTTGGATACATATAACGATGGTGGTTCGATAATGGAAGTGAACCGCATGGGGCAGTCGATGGAGATTATAATCCAACCGCTTGAAATTGACTATTTGCAAGAAGAGTATTATCTCGATGAATACAATCAGGATGATACGATATATTTTGATACTATAGCACCTGATTCGGTAAAGTAGGTACCGTCTTCCCGAAACCTGACATAACTTCAAAATAGTTAGTAGTAGGTCAGGTCTCCCCGAGACCTGACAATAATGCTAAGCAGGTCGAAACCCCAGTGGTTTCGACATCATAATTTTCTGTTTCGTTAGCCAGTAGGTTGGTGTTCCGATTCTAAAAAAATATAATAGTGAGAAACCCAACATCTTTATATATGTAACAAATTTCCCTGTTTCGTTTGTTTCTGATTCGCCTTGGCGAATTGTGAACTAACCATAACCATTAACCGCGATCTACAGAAATATTTTAGACTCATGAAACAAACTTTATTTATTGATTTTGACGGTACTCTCTGCGATGACAAATTTTGGCGAAGTCTTCCATCTGATATTTTTGAAAAACTTCAAATATTTCTTTTTACAGAAAATACTGATATTGTTATTGATTGGATGAAAGGCGTTTACACATCCGAATACATCAATAAACTTCTGTCAGAAAAACTATCGATTGATAAAAATGATATGTGGGAAAGATTTATTTCTGATTGTAAAAAAATGAATATTTCTAAAGCTACACTTGAAAGAATTAAGGCTCTTCAAGAAAAGTACCATACTGTATTGGTTACAGATAATATGGATTGTTTTGATCGGTTTATCAAACCTGCTTTGAAATTGGAATTTTATTTTGACGCTGTGGTTAACTCTTATAATGAAAAAAATTTAAAGAGTGAAAATAATGGTTTTCTATTTCGCAAGTATGTCATTGGAAATATCAAGAATGCAATATTAATCGATAATTCTAAAAAGGTGTGTGATATTTTTTCATCACTGGGAGGTACGGTATTTCATATAACGCCAAATGAGAATATTGATGTACATTTGAGTAAGTTATAATATCAATATCTGTAAATTGTTATGACCACAGCAAACACTCTTTCTCTGTTTTATTTAGCTATAACTCCTTACTTGCGTCCGAGCTAAACAGGTCGAAACCCCTGTGGTTTCGACATCATATTACTATCAATTTGTCATACTGAGCGGAGTCGAAGTGTGTACTAATTAGACATCCCCACTTCCCTTATGTCATTCCAGACTTGGAGGCTGTGTCTCAATACATAATGTTAGTTCACAAACCCGCTTTGCGTGTTCAGGAACTAACATAACATGGCGAAAATTTGTATTGCGACACAGCCTCTTGATCTGGGATCCAGTCTTTTTATAATTGACAATCTGTTCGATATCTTTGTTCTTAGATTATGAAAAGTAATTTAACAAAGGTGAGTTTTATCTCATCCCACCGTCCGCCAAGGCGGAGATGGGGTACCCGTGCATCTGCCGCCAACATCAAAACCGTATATATTTCTATTAAATATTAAAGGTGACTATGAAAAAAATTATTTTATTATTGTTTCTGTCTACACTACTTTCATCGTGTACTTACCTGTGGTATAGAGAGTTCTTACCAGATGAGTACTTAGCCAAACAGGAAACGTATGGTTGGGTCTTTAAACCAGTATTATATGCCTATAAAAACATTGCAGGTGATAATACTCCTAGAACACCAAATGAGTTTAATTTTGATATAGATGTTTATAATAAGGACAAATTCAATACTGAATTAAAGGATATTATGATTGACTCAGTAAGTATGACCCTGTACCCCAATTATGAAATTTTAAGAATAGATGTTCTTAATTATTTATATTTTTCTAATCCAAATCAAAAAAAATCATTAGACAAAAGTTTTAGTCTAGGTATAAGAGGGAACAATTATTATAAAGTTGAAATTTCTGAAGATGTAGATAGTGTTAAAATATCATTTAATGCTAAATTTTCTAATGGTGTTTTAAATAAATATAAAAAGGAAACAAATATTTATTCTGACTCTGTATATGTACAAGATACTACTGATTATGAAATAGTTCCGATAGAATTCATGATGTACCGTCATGAGAGTAAAACAAAAATACCTGCATTCTTTAAAAGTATGTAACAATAGATGTTTTAAAATGACGGGTGGCACACCGCTTGGGGACTGTTGATAAACCTCTAAATTCGGAACATACTTCGACTCCGCTCAGCATGACATATTATAAGTTGTTGTGTTTCAAGTCACCCTGAGCGGAGTCGAAGGGTCTTGAAACATATTTTGGACTTTTTCAA
>CALCCW010000173.1:0-2440 GCA_937900185.1 uncultured candidate division Zixibacteria bacterium
AGCTGTTTCACTATTGCCATGAGATGATCTTTATGGGATTTATTTATTATTTACAATTTTTGTTTTTTTTTTTTTCAAGCAGAAGACGGCATACGAGATATATCAGTGTGACTGGAGTTCAGACGTGTGCTCTTCCGATCTGACAGGGTCTTCAACGGTTATGATATTTTTTTCTATTGAATTTATATCTTGCAAGGTGGCATATAATGTTGATGTTTTTCCACTTGAAGTTGGACCGGATATAAGAATCAGCCCCTCGGGTTTGTGAATTAAATGTTTCCAGCGTTTTTCCAACCGCTCGGTTAATCCTAATTGATTAAAAGTTAAAGAAAGGTTTTTACGGTCTAAAATACGTATAACAATTTTTTCCCCATGAATTGTCGGCAGGGTGGAGACACGCAAATCAATACCTCGACCATCCATACTCATTAAAAAACGTCCGTCTTGAGGTAGGCGTTTTTCTGAAACATCTAAATTGGCAGCAACTTTAATTCTTGATATTAATTCGCTTTGCATTGATTTTGGTGGAGCCGCTTCTTCACGCATGACTCCGCTGATACGATAGCGAATGCGTATTCTGGTTTCCCCCGGTTCGATGTGTATGTCAGAAGCGTTTTCACGTACTGCTTTTGAGATAATTATATTGACAAATTTTACTATTGGAGAGTCCGTTTCGGCGGAATCGACAATGAATCCTTCTGATTTTTCTTTTTTCTCAATATCAGTTGACTCGTCTGATTCAAGTATCATAATAGACAGCGAATCACTAATTGAGTAGTATTTTTCAATAGCTTCTTTAATTTCCGATATTGTTGTAATAGCCCGTTTAATATTTAAACCGGTCTGATATTTTATCTCATCTATTGCAATAATATTTAATGGGTCAGCCATGGCGATTGTAAGAGTATTGCCGATTTCAAAAATCGGAATGAGGGTATACCGTCTTGCAACTTCAACTGACACATGGCGTAAAACATTTGGGTCAATAACCATAGATGCAAGAGATATTTTAGGGATTGAAAGTCTCTCTGAGATTGTATCAATCAACTCATCTTCATCGATGTATCCCTTATCAACTAATATTTCACCAAGTCTTTTACCGGAAAAACTTTGATGCTGGAGACCTTCAGCAAGTTGTTTTTTGGTAATAAGTCCTTTTTCAATTAAAAGGTCGCCTATTTTCTTTTTTGCCATATTACCTGTTTGTATATTTGTGTTTATTCTGTTATCATATCAATTGTCGGTTTATCTTATAAAACCTTAAGAATTTGTAAGTAGATTTGAATAGCTTTATTTATGGAATATGGAAATATCCTTGTATGTTTTTGTTATTCATGGGGATAGATGTATGGTAGCAGGTTTATGGCTCGAAATATAATACTTTTGCTTTATGTTTGTTTATACGCAGGATTGGGGCAGCCTGTATTTTCTCAGGAATTACATGTTAATATCCATGATATATATGAGGGGAAGATTGTAGATTCAATCGTTATTGAGAATAGAAATATTTATGACACGAAACAAAAAGAATACAACAAATTTATTTTTAAATCTGCAAACAAGCTTCATATTAAAACACAAAAAAAAGTAATAGCCCGAGAGGTGCTTCTCAAAAAAGGGGAACCTTACTCTGAATTGTTAGCAGAAGAAACTGCACGAATTTTGCGTCAAAGATTTATTCTCTACGACGCATGGACAGAAAAAGAAATCTATAACAACAATAAACTACTTGTCAGAATTATTACAATTGATAGATGGTCTTTATCTACGGGGTTAGATGTACGGAATGAGGGTAATGAAACTAAAATAAAGATAGGAGTGTCAGAAAAAAACTTATTTGGTCAAAATAGATTATTTTCGTTTCATTATATTAGTCAGTCTGATGATGATAACTATACCGACATGTCGTTTGTTGATAGACGTCTGTTAGGGAAAAAATATATGGGGTCTGTGTCATTGAGCAGTAATCCGCTTAATAAAACTACTGTTCTTAATTTTAGCAGACCTTTTTATGATTTAAAGCAGCAATTTGGTTTTGTGACTACGACAATATTTAAAAAGGGGCGGGTTGATTATTATGCCGATGAATCATTATTTGCACAATCTTTTTATCATGGGAATAAAACAGAGTCAGAAATATTTTATCGTATAGGTTCCTATCAAACAAAATATCTTATGCGGTTAAAATATACATATAACTATGAAAAAAATAACGCTGAAATAGTCTCTTTCGAACAAGCACAAGATTCTTTGTACCATGGTGTTACTATTGGTTTTGAGATCGGAAGAGCACACGTCTGAACTCCAGTCACACTGATATATCTCGTATGCCGTCT
Organism: uncultured candidate division Zixibacteria bacterium; assembly: GCA_937900185.1. Lineage (GTDB taxonomy): Bacteria > Zixibacteria > MSB-5A5 > GN15 > FEB-12 > QQUK01. The sequence continues at coordinate 2,337 of CALCCW010000173.1, forward strand.
TCTGCTTGAAAAAAAAAAAAAATAACTAAAACACAAACCTTCTAATTTCAGCCTTCGAATGCGTGAAATCACGACTACATTGTATAATGAATCCATCATCACTC
>CALCCW010000174.1:0-3475 GCA_937900185.1 uncultured candidate division Zixibacteria bacterium
GATGGTAAAGAAAATATAACAATAATTGTTAAAGTAACGTTAGTTGAACAATCTCAAGTACAATTACTCTTTCATGCTACCTGTACTCCAACGGGGAAAGAGATAACAGATTATTTATTTCTTAAACCAGATGAAAATAAACTTTCTATTTCTCGATCAAGTTTAACAAATGCAAAGAAGGTAGTACCGCTTTATCAAAAACCTGATAGAGACACTATGACAACAGAACAATTGAATGTTGAATATGAAATATATGTTGATCTAAAAGAAAAAGAGGATTTTGAGTACTTAAATAATATTGTAGATACGCTAATACCCGCATTGAAAAAAGGTGTTTATCGAGCTAAGCTGAGTTTATCTCAAATCTATGAAATTGGTGAGCGAGGGTTTGAAGCAGAGTTTGTTCATCGACCACCGTGGGATAAAAGAACAACTCCGTGGAAAAACTTGGAAGCACCTCCCGATACAATACCTTATAAACCGATAACAACAATTAAACATCTCACCGACTCAGAAGTTTTAAATAAGAGAAAACAACTTGCTGAAGGATATGTTTTAACTGATAAGCCAAACGAATCATTCTATATAGACGGTGTCATGTGGCAGAGAAATAAAGGTGAACAATTTTTCAGAGAGATAGAACCGATTACTGACACTAAAGCATATATGCAACATATAAATGATTCACTTGCTGCTTTACCTGATGACCATCTTTTTGAACTATGTCTTTTTATACCTAAAGAACTAAAACCTGAAGCTATCAACATACTTGGCAAACTACCGGAACCTATTGAGAATGATTTTTATCATTTGAATGTAAGAAAAGGTGATTTACCAAAGTTACAGGAAGCAGGGATTAGAATTTCTTTTAGAAAGAATACAATTTGTAATCATTCCATTTCATCAAGTAATAATGGTTCAAAAAAAAAACAAGCAGGGGTTTAAATTCCCCTGTTATTAAAAAGAAAGAATAATATGCCGAAAATAATTTCTCAACTAAAGAGTAGAAAAGTCTATATCATTCAAGTTATTGTTATTTTTACAGCGATATTTATTGCTTCGTATGTTGAGAAGAATTTAGGTCAACCTGTTATTGGTGGTTTTCTTTTTGGGTTTATTTTCTCAGTAGGAATGATCTTTGTCGATAATAAAAAAGGTGAACGGTTCAGCTCAACCAATATTGGTATGACTATTATATTAAGTTGTATCATGGCTGGGCTGTATTATCTATTTAGTTTATAGCAGTGTGTTTAATATTCTAAGAATAAATTTATGGACTCTCTCAATATTTTTTGGAACAGTATAATTTACTTGGTTGGGTTTACAATTATATCTAGCTAAAACAAGTTATGGTTTTTAGATATTGATTGTATACTTGATGAATCATAGTTTGAAGCTAAACATCCAACAAAGAATAATAGTGTACAAAACCCTATTAGTATATAACCATACATATATTTCATTCTATTATTTATCCTAATTTTAAAATGTACCTGTTTTGCTTGCTTGATTATAAAATGAGACTGAACTATAATTACTCATTGCACGGGTGCCCCATCCGCTTGGGCTTGTTGAAAAAGTCCAAATTGTCACAACTTGAGCAGTCAGGAACCCTTTCCTGACTGTTTAATCGTCGGGAAAGGGTTCCCGACGACGCCTTTTGAGGGTTTATCAACAAGCCCGCTTGCGGTGGGATGAGATAAACCTCATCTTTCTTAAATTACTTTTCATAATTTAAGAACAAATATATCAAACAGATTGTCAATTATAAAAAGTAGGTTGGGTTCATGAAACCACCGAAAGGTGGATATAAGAACCCGACAATCTTTTAGTGGACAACAGCCCGCCCTCGTCCGCCCCTCTTCACACATTTCTTACAAACCCTCACTATTTTCTTATAGCATCTCTTCCTATGAATAACTTAATTAAGAAGGAAAAATTTCTATGCACAAAAACACTACAATAAATATTACCGAAAATGGCTTAAAGCCATTTTTTAAGGCAAAGCCATTTCGCCGTAATAACATATCACTGTTTAACTTACAGCGAATATTATCCCTAATAAACGGCTAAAAAAAGATGTTTTATATGCGAAACGAACCCATTTTTCAATTAGAGAATGTGAAAATATTTGTAATACAATAAATTACACTCTACTTATCACACAGCAAGAGTACTCGTGCTTATTTATGTTGTAATTAGACCATATATTTTTTATTTTTCTTTAAATTATAAATACAATAAGTTAAAAAAATAGGAGTAAATAAAATGAAAATCATACTTATTATTTTTGTCATTGTCCTGCTTGGAGTCGGCGGACTTTATTTTGCTCGCAATATGTTAGTAGAGTCTGCTGTGGAAAAAGGCAGCTCCTATGCGTTGGGTGTTGATACTGACCTCGGTTCGGCACGGCTTGAATTAGCCGGAGGCTCTTTGGAACTAAATGATTTTGCAGTCTCCAATCCCGAAGGTTATGAAACAGCTAATTTTTTAATTATGAACAATATGGTTTTAGATGTCAACGAAGGTTCTCTTTTAGATGATGAAGTTATTATCGATTCATTTATTATTGACGGAATTGCACTCAATTTTGAACAAAAAGATACCAAAGGAAATTATCAGGAGATTTTAAACCATATAAAAAATTTTGAGGTATCTTCCTCAGAAAACAGCAAGCAAAAATTTAAAATCAAAAAAATATCTATACAAAATATTTCTGTAAATACTTTGTATAATATCCTCGGTAACAAAGGTGAGAAAAAATTTGAAGTAGGCAATATAACTCTTAATAACATTGGCGGTTCTGATGGTGCCACTATAGGAGAAGTAACTGCAAAAATTATCAATGCTGTCACTTCAAAAGCTATAGCCGCCAATCACAATTTCCCGACTAAAGAATATCTCAAAGAAATTGGTGACAAAGCAGGCGGAATTTTAAAAGATGTTACCGATGATGCCGCTAAAAAATTAGATGAGTTAGGTAAATCAATATTAGGAAAATAAGAATAAACAGCCAATGTAATAGGCTGTCTATTATAAATTCTGTTTGTTTCAATCAATTAAGATTGACACATTTTGGTAAAATTTCGTCATAAAACTCATTTCGGTGTCCGTCAACCGGACGGAGTTCATCTAACCATGCCGCTTTGTCATCACGATAACAAACAAGCATCCGCTGTTCATCTTTTTGATGTTTTGCTCTATGATATTTTAAATAAATATATTTTTGGTCAACACCTATAATTTTAATTTTACCCGATTCAGATCGGAAGAGCGTCGTGTAGGGAAAGAGTGTAGATCTCGGTGGTCGCCGTATCATTAAAAAAAAAAATACGATGACGCACGCACCGACCTTGTTGAAGCGGGGCATTCAGGCACCAACCAGCGAAACGCTGTCCACTCCAGCCGGTCTGTCTCTCTCGCACCGCAAGTCAACATACATGCTTCACACTCCATCTTACACACAACGGTAGGC
>CALCCW010000175.1:0-8585 GCA_937900185.1 uncultured candidate division Zixibacteria bacterium
GTGCTCTTCCGATCTCAATCATTAGATGTGCTGTGGCAGGATTTTTATCTAAATTCAATCTGATAGGAGATGAGTGCAGTTTTTTTAAGGCAGATGCTAATTCATTGTACCTATTTGTCATTTTAGCACCTTCAGCATCGGCTTTAAATTCTCGCTGTCTCGAAATAGCCATTTGAATAACCATTGCAGCCAATGGAGCAACAATAGCACCAATAAGCAGACCGATACCTCCTCCTCTGTTATTATCACGGCTGTACCCGCCAAATATAGCCCCCCATCGAGCAATAGATGCCAAGATGCCAATCGCACCTGCAAAAGTTGCAGCAATAGTTCCAATTAACATATCTTTGTTTTTGATATGAGCCAGTTCATGTCCTATAACACCCTCAAGTTCGGCATCGGTGAGTATCTCCAGTATTCCTTCTGTGGCAGCAACGGCGGCATGTTCCTGATTACGACCGGTGGCAAATGCATTAGGAGCTTTTGACGGGACAAGATATACTTTCGGCATCGGTATCCTTGATGTGGTGGTGATTGATCTGACTATACGAAAAAGCCTTGAGTTTTCATTTTCGGTGACTTCTTTTGCCTTGTACATTTTCAAGACAACTTTATCAGAAAACCAATAGGAACCTAAGTTGAGAAGAGAGGCGAAAACAAAAGCACCAAATAATCCAATTCGACCGCCTACGAGATAGCCTACAGTGCAAAAAAGAACTATCAGACCTACCATCAATAATGTAACTTTAAAATTATTCAAAATATTTCATGCTCCATAAACGAAATCTATATAAATCAAAACCAAGGTCAAGTTTTTTATCTTACTTGTATAGCGAAAAAACATGCTGAAAGTTCCATTTTGGGACTGTTGAAAATGTCTCTACTTTGGGAACATACTTCGACTCCGCCCAGTATGACAGATTATAAGTTGTTGTGTTTCAAGTCACCCTGAGCGGAGTCGAAGGGTCTTGAAACACATGTTAGACTTTTTTCAGCATTTCCATTTTTCAGTTATGATTTGTATCTGCGATGAGGCTGTTATTTTTTCCGTTTACTTCTTCCAAACGACATGTTCTCAACAGCAAATTCCTTCTTTTCAACAGATGCTTTTTGCGAGTCAGGTTCCGGAGTTGATGCAGTTTCTTCTGATTTTTTGGCAGCAGATCGTTTTGATGATTTTCGTCCATACTCAATAGCACTTTTTTCTTCCGGTACAGCAGCAATATCCGATTCTTCATTTGGTTCTTTAGTGTCAAGAATTGGTTGTTCTAATACAGTAGAAACAGATTGTTCTTTTGATGAAGCAGAATCACTGTTTTCTGAAATCACTTTTGGTTTATTCTGTAGAACGGGTTCATCTTGTACAATAGGCTCGGTCTGTACAATAGGCTCAACATCAGAGTAAAAGTCTATTTTTGTGAATTGGTCTTCCTGAATTTTTTCAGGAATTTTATCGGCAGTATCAATTACTTCCGGTTGCTTTTCAATGTGCGGGGTATCCTGTAAAGATTCTCTTTCTCGCATGAGGTTAAGTTGGGCTGCTATTTTGGCACGTTCTCGTTCTATAGTATCTTGAGAAAGTATCGCACTTGCTTTTGTAATGACAGAATCTTCATCGGTTTGCTTTTCTCTTATAAGCGGTTTAGACGGTTCCTCTATCTCTTTTTTAATTGGAGCTGTTTGTGTAGTTTTAGCAGCAGGAATTATCGGTAATGGGGGAACTTCTATTTTATGAATAATCGGTTTTGATTTTTCCGGTTTTTTCTGTTCTTTTTTAGTTGTTTGAACAGGCTTGTGCGAATCTTTTTTTGCCGGCTCTTTAGAAAGTTTTGATGTCTTTAACTCATGTTTTACAATTGGAGATTTTTGTTTTTTCTGCTCTGGTTTTACCGGAGTGACAGTGTTGCTGTTTTTTTCAGTTTCAGCAAAATAATCAGTATCAGGAGAAATTTGAAATGGAGAGTTTGTCTCTTTGCTGACAACTTCTTTTTTTGCTGTCTCTTTCGTTTTATTTCTGCCATTTGATGGTTTTGAGACAATACTTGGTTTATTTTCTCGTTTTGTTTTAGGATAGTCAGTTTTTGTTTTTTGTTTATCCCGCGGAGTCCTTGGTTTAGTCTTATTGTATGTCCGTTTGGCGGGTATTGCAGCTTTAGCCGAGCGGGCTGTTTTGAAATCAAATGTATTACCTAACACAGCAACGCCAATAGTATCAGACCAGACATCAACAACTGAGCGTATTCTTCCAAATAAGAAATCAACAAGAACTAAAAGACCAATACCTGCAGTTACATGGATAGGAAACTTTGCGATATGTAAAACAAGAGCAAGCATAAACAATGAAGCATACGGTATGAATGCTGTTATAGATGCTATGAAGAATGCTCCTCCAATGATAGCAAGTATTTGACCAATACTAATGGTGAGTCCATAAAGTTGAGCTATAAAAATTGCCGATGCGGATAAAAAGAGAGCTGTACCGGATGCATTAAATAAAGCTCCAAGCGGAAGTACAAAAGCAGAAGCTCTTTGGTCGATAGAAGTAGTCTGTATGCATTTTTCTGTTATAGGTAATGTTGCAACGGCAGAATTTGTCGCGAATGCTGTTGATAATGCCGGAATCATTGAAGTAAAATATTTGTATGGTGATACATTACTGAATATTTTGGCAATAATAGGTAAGATAACCAAAGCAAAAAATGAGAGTCCGAATATTATAGTAACGGTAAATAGTGCAAGCGAGCTATATAACATCTCTGAATACTGAGAGTTTTCGGCAAATAAAGTACCGGCAAGTGAGAAAAGCCCAATCGGAGCAATATAGAAAATAAATTTCATCAGTTGAGATAACATCTCTTTTAATGAAATAAAGAAATCTAATACAATTCTATTTTTTCGGTCAACTGTTGTGAGAACTGTTCCAAGCAGAAAGGCAAAAAGAATAACTGCAAAAAGCTGAATCTCAACGGATGCTGAAAGAAAGCTGTCTGGGATGAAACTGCTAAAAAGGTTATTAAATGAAAATGAACTAAGATGCGGCACAACTTCTTTTGGAATATATGCACCTGTTTTTGAGGTACCTACCCCCGGCTGAATAACGAGAGATAATAAAACACCTACAAAAGATGCAGTTAATGAAGTTGCAGTAAAATACAAAGCTGTTTTGCCCAATGAGCGTTTTACTTTATCTTTTGAACCCATTGATGCTGCTCCTGCGATTATCATTGTAATCACAAAAGGTATCGCGATAATTTTTAAACTGTTTAAAAATAGTTTTCCGATAAATGATATCGAAAGCATAAATTCAGGCATAAAATAGCCTGCGATTCCACCCAATACGACTGCTGCGAGAGTGAAGATAAATACTACAGGTGACAATTTGTTGTTCATACAACCCTACCAATTTTACCGGATTGACTCCAATATATTACCGGTTTTTTCTACTGTACGGGTGTTAAAACTCTGAATTTTTCTATTTACGTATAAAAGAATTTTCATTTTTTAAGCCGTCAATTTATATTTTTTTATATAAAAAGAGTTCTTAACACCGTAATTTTTACTGAATGGGCTTTTCTTTTGGAGCCTTTATTTCAAAAACGTTCAACGACGGTCGCAATCTAATTTCATGATTACTCCCTTTGCCCAATTCAACCATATTATATAAGATAAAAATAGATAGCAATATTCGCAACAGATATTTGATTGTTTCTCATAAGTTGTTATGATTACTGATGATATGTGATGTATAACAGGGTGATAATGAGTATGTAAAATGTATAATTTTAGTTAAAGACGAAGTTGTGATTGATAAAATCATAATAATCCGTATATTTTAACTATGGATTTGTTTCAGAAAAAAATGAAATCAGCAAATAATGATGATAAACTTACCGCTCCTTTGGCAGAACGGATGAGACCGACAAACTTTGACCAATTTTTTGGTCAAAAAAAAATAATTGGTATCGGGACACCTCTTCGAAAAGCTATTGAAACTGACCAAGTAGCGTCTTGTATATTTTGGGGACCTCCGGGTACCGGAAAAACAACTTTGGCAAAAATGATGGCTCAAGCTACAAAAGGGCAGTTTTTAGCATTTTCAGCTGTTATCTCAGGAATCAAAGAGTTAAAAATGATTATCTCAAAAGCAGGTGATTATTATAAACTTTCCGGTCGTAAAACATTTCTGTTTATTGATGAAATCCACCGTTTTAATAAAGCTCAACAAGACGCATTTTTACCGTATGTGGAAAATGGGGATATTGTGTTAATAGGAGCTACAACTGAAAACCCGTCTTTTGAAATCAATTCGGCACTCCTCTCAAGAATGAGAGTGTATGTCTTAGAACGTCTTACTGAAGATGAATTGTCTGAAATAATTTTGCTGGCACTTTCAGATTCTGAAAGAGGTTTAAAGAATTTAAATTTAACTGTTGATGATGATGCTTTGGCATTTATCGCAGCTTCAGCAGATGGTGATGCCCGCCGAGGTTTGGTTCTGCTTGAAACTGCCGCCAAATTTGTTGGTAAAAGCTCTGTGATTACTCTTGATATTCTTAAAAAGATTCATCAGAAATCATTTGCTCTTTATGATAAAGCAGGCGAAGAACATTATAATCTTATTTCTGTTTTACATAAAACTATACGGGGAGGAGACCCTGATGCAGCTCTTTACTGGCTGGCTCGGATGCTTGACGGGGGAGAACAGCCGATGTATATCATCAGGCGGTTGATACGGTTTGCATCTGAAGATATCGGGCTTGCTGACCCATATGCACTTACCTTGACTCTTGCGGTTCGTGACGTATATCATTTTTTGGGTTCGCCGGAAGGAGAACTTGCTATTGCTCAAGCTGTTGTCTATATGGCAACTGCTCCAAAATCAAATGCTGTCTATACTGCTTTTAAAAAAGCACAATTGGATGCATCTGAAAAAGGTTCCTTGCCGGTGCCTCATAGCTTACGAAATGCCCCTACTTCTTTGATGAAAGATTTAGGATACGGCAAAAACTACCAATATGCTCATGATTATAAAGACGGTATTACCGGTCAGGAGTATTTTCCTGATAAATTAGTTGGAAAAAACTACTATAATCCAACTGAAAACGGTCGAGAAAAATCTATTTCAGACTATCTTAAATGGTATAAAAAACAACGCAAACAGACTAAATCTTAGCAATACAATACTTATAACATTCATAATTATAAATTATAATAAATTCTTACTATTCAATAGTTTAAATATTAAAAAACTATTGAAACCTGCCGATATATAATAAATAGAAATAAGCGTTGAAATTTCAAAATTTTTATATTAAAAAGAAAAGAATTGAGTTGAAAAAAATATCAATAAATAAAAATCAGTATATTTATATCGTTGAATTTTTTCTGATACTTTTAATAAGTATTTTAGTTCATTCGGTGGCTCATTTTTATAATTTATGTGAGAAATTTAATTTCTTTCTAAAAACACATAATTATCTAAACCTTGAAGAGTTGTTTTTTTCATCCATCTTAGTGCTATGTGGCTTGATTATATTTTCAATTCGAAGATATCTTGAATTAAGAAAAGAGACAGCAGTTACTTCAATTACTAAGATAAAGTTACAAAATGAAGTTTCCGAGCGAACCGAGTCGGAAAATGCATTAAAAAATTCTGAAAAGAAATATCGGGAATTAATAGAACAGTCTGTTGAGGCAATTTATTTACAGGAAAACGGCAGATATGAAATTGTTAATAATAAATTTCTTGAATTATTCAAAATCACTCATGAGGATATTAATTCTGAGAATTTCACTCTGTTAGATTATACCCATCCCAAGTCAATTGCTTCTATGAAAGCAAGAATGCATAAAGTACAGACCGGCGAAAAAGTATCCGGCATGTACGAATTTACAGCAATTACAAAAGATAAAAAGGAAATCGAATTAGAAGCATCTATTTCATATATATATACAGATGGTAAAATAAAAACACAGGGGATTTTACGGGATATAAGCAAACGTAAACGTGCCGAGAGTATCCAATCGGCAATTTATATGATTTCAGATGCAACCAACATGACTAATCATTTAGAAGAGTTGATTGCCAATATTCATACAATTTTAAAGTCAATAATATATGCCCCAAATTTTTATGTAGCTCTATACGATGATAAAACAGATACTTTTACCTCTCCCTATTTTGCCGACCAATTTGATACTCTTGACGGCAAACCAATGAATCTGCAGGGGTCTCTCACCGATTTTATCCGAAGAACTGAAAAAGCTGCTATCATTGATGAAAATAAACATTTGGCATTAGTAGAAGCCGGTGAAGCAAAATTTATTTTAAAGCCTGCTAAAGTATGGATGGGAGCTCCTCTGAAAACATCTGTTGGAGTATTTGGTGTTGTTGCAGTTCAAAGTTATGAATCGTCTGAATCATATTCACAAGAAGACCTTGAACTATTGAGTTTAATTTCCGATCAAATTGCTATTGCTATTGAAAAGAAAAAAACTCAGGATGAGAAAGAAAAAAACAGGAAATTTTTTGAAACGCTTATCGATTCACTTTCCAATCCCTTATATGTCATAAATGTAGACGATTATACCATTGCTGCAGCAAATAATGCTGCCAAAGAATTAATCTTTAAGCATAACTTATCTGACAATCGTTGCTATAAACTTATTCATAATATTGGGAAACCATGTGACTCCCCGTCCCATCCATGTTCAATTGGTCATCTCGTTAAAACAAAACGTCCGATAAAATTTGAAAACGTCATTAAAAATGATAACGGTATTGATGTTACTTACGAAGTACATGTGTTTCCTATATTTGATGATAAAGGTGAAGTTATTCAGATTATTGAAAATTATATTGATATTACAGAAAGAAAAAAAATAGAAAAAAAACTGATAGCACTTGCTGTTTTCCCCGAAGCAAATCCCAATATCGTTATGAGTATTAATAGAAAACAAGATATATTATATATGAACAAAGCTACAACGGTTGTGCTAAGAGAGTTGGGGATTTCAAAAGATAATATACAGCACTGTTTTCCCAAAAATATTGATGAATTAATCGAAACAATGCTCTCAGCAGGCAGTGGTATGCAGGATGTGCTAGTCAAAGTAAATGAATCTTCCCTTGCATGGACATTTCATCCTGTTACCGGACAGGATGTTATTCACTGTTATGCTCATAATATAACACAACAGGTACAGCAGGCTGATGAGATAAATAAACTTTCTATGGTAGCAACTCAATCATCTAATATTATCACGATAACAGATCTTGATGGTGTTATTGAATATGTCAATCCATACTTTACTCTTGTTGCAGGCTTTGAGAAAGAAGAAATTGTAGGTGAGAAGATTTCTAAGTTTAAATCAGGTAATATGAAGAATGAGCTGTATGAAGGTTTATGGCGTTCTATTTCAAACGGTATTAAATGGACCGGAAAGATTGAAAATAAAAAGAAAAATGGAGAACTGTATTGGGAAAGCAAAACTATTTCACCGATTGTCAATGCTGACGGGAAAATAACAAGTTATATTTCTATCGGAACTGATATTACCAACGAGATTCAAATGCAGAGACAACTTGTTGAATCGGAAAAATTCTCAGCAATTGCTACTCTTGCAGCCGGTGTGGCTCACGAGTTTAAAAATTATTTAGGAGGTATCATCGGCAATGCTTCATTTTCATTAGATGAAATAGATTCAGAAGAAGGTCTTTCATTAGCCAAAGAAACACTTACTAAAATTATTGATATGGGTGAAAAAGCAAACGATGTTGCGATGGCGTTGTTAACATTCTCAAAAGCGAAATCTGAAGACCGCAAAAAAGAAGATTTAAAAAAGATAATTACGCAGTCTGTTAAATTGATAGAAAAAGAACTGGGAACTCTTTCTATTGAAATTGCTACTCATTTTGATGATGTGCCCCCTGTAGAAGTTTCGTTATCGAAAATTCAGCAGCTTCTCTTAAATCTGTTCATAAATGCTAAACATGCAATTGGAACGAACGGTGTTATTACAGTAACATTAATCAATAAAGGAGATGTTGTTGAGATTAAAATAGGTGATTCTGGAGGCGGTATCAATAAAGATAATCTCGATAAAATTTTTGACCCATTTTTCTCTACAAAAGGGGTGTGGGGTGAAGAAAAGGTATCTGGTACAGGGATGGGACTTTCAATTTGTCGTAACATCGCAAGAGAACATAATGGCGATTTAAGAGTGGATACGGTGTTGGGTGTTGGCTCTGTATTTACAATTTCTATCCCTATGTCTAAAGAGTCGAATATATCAGATATAACAGTATATAAAAATGATAAAATTAAAGGACAAAATATTATTTTCTTTACACTGAATCATTCGATAGTTACCAATTACTATGAAGATATTTGCAAAAACAATTTCCATATATTGTTAGTTGATAATTTTGATAAAATTGACAAAGATCGGAAGAGCACACGTCTGAACTCCAGTCACACTGATATATCTCGTATGCCGTCTTCTGCTTGAAAAAAAAAATAAAATAAAAATAAAAAAAGAAAAAATAAACAAAAAAAAACTAAATAACAAATGTATCAGCTGAA